>SLMC01000146.1 GCA_007133745.1 Kiritimatiellia bacterium | reverse complement strand
GGGTGCGCATTCCTTTCAGTCTGCCGATCGCCATCGGCATGATCGTGGCGATGGTTCTTTAGCGGCGAACTTGCTATGTATGCACGCGCGGGGGGTTCGGGAGACTTTTCATTGACACTGCTCGGGACAACAGATTGCGCAAGCCGAATCCGACATACCTTGCCAGCTTCGCCCTCGCCTCCTGCGATGACAGGCATAGCGCGCGGAAGACAAGGGCGTCTTCGGGTTGCGGAGCGGACGCGCTTCCGCGTCCGGCCATGCCGGCTCGGGAAGCCGAGCCGCTCCATCGCCCGGCCATGCCGGCTCGGGAAGCCGAGCCGCTCCATAGGGTTGCGGGGCGAGTGCGGATCGGTGACGCTGGAGTTCCTGATGGGATTCCCGCTGGTTCTGATTCTATTTCTGGCCTGCATGCAGTTTTCCCATGTCTGGGCGGCACGGCATGTCGTGCAATATGCCGCCTATTGCGCCGCCCGCGCGACATTGGTCGCGCATCGCAGCGAATACCGCGCGGCGGCGCAACAGGCGGCGGAACAGGTGTGCGCCTGGATTGTGAAAGGCCATCGGGCAGGCGAAGCCGACAAGGTGGTGCCCGGCTGGGGTCCCATTCCGGGGTCCGGCGCCGTGGGCCGCAAGACCCGCGCGACCGTCACCGAGCGTCCGTGGAATGTCGAGGCGGTGGTCGAGCACGATTTTGCGTTGATTTTTCCGATTGTCGGCCCGATTATCGGCTGGGCTGTCAATCCGTGGCGGACCGGAGGCGAATGGCTCGAGCAGCGAGCCGATCCGACCGGAAATGTCGGGGCGGGCGATTTGATCAATCATCCGCACATCCGTTTTCGGGAACGGGCGATTCTGCCCAAGCCTTACGTGACGATTGTGCCGTCCGGTCTTCCGGGCGGATGGTGAAGCCGACATGGGCGCCTTATCCGCTCGTTGGCGCTAAAAAAAATAACACTGTCATCCCATGGAATAGTGGAATGGGGGAATGTTGGAACAATGATAGCAAGCGGAAACAGCGATTGCCTCTCCCGGAAATTATGCAACGCACTGTGCGAAAGTCCGAGGCAAGACAAATGGCCGACCATTGGCTCTCAAGGGTTTCCAACATTCCAATCTTCCTCTATTCCATGATTCCAGACGCTATGGGATGGTACTGTTGCGGTTTCGCCCCCTTTAGAGAGGTCGACTTTCATGCTGAAACAGGCGAACGAGACATGTGCGCGATTGTGGCGGGACGAAAGCGGGGTCGCGCTGGCGGTGACGGTCGTGGTGTTCCTGACGGTTTTCATGATGGCCTTTTCTGTGTTTGCCGTGGGCGAAACGGTACGCCAGCGTATCGAGATTCAGAACGCCGCCGATGCGGCAGCCTATTCCGGCGCCGTCGTACAGGCGGACACGATCAGCCGTCTGGCCGCCATCAATCGGGCGATGGCCTGGACCTACGCGCAGATGGGCCGCATGGAAATGGACGCCATAGCCGACCGCTGGCTCGAACTCGTCATTCTCAAATGGTATCCGGATTATTTCAAGGCGCGCGCGATGGCGAACGCCAGCGTTTGCACTATCGGTCCGCGCACAGGGAGGGACGATTGGCATGTCGGTCAGGGATACGGGCGGCGCGAACATGTCCTCGTCAATCGGAGACAATGGGTGCCGGTTCAAAGGATTGTTCAGGAGCGCGCCAGGGCCGCGTCGGCCGGCAAGAGCTGGCAGGCCTTGATGCCACAAATCATAACGGCGCGGGACATCGTCAAAAGAATGAACGAGGCGCAATTGGATTTGATCGGAACCATGCCGAGCCGAATTCACCACACGGCCCTGGAAACGCTGCGCCGAAACGTGTCCGATACCGAAAACGATCGAATCGCGGGCGGAGCCGATTTCATGTTCGCCTTGCGTCAGGAAAAAAATCCGTTCAAGAATTTCGTCGTGTTGGACAACAATGCGGAAGACGAAAAGTGGTTTTTGAACTATGCGGACTTGCCCGCGCCAACCGAGACATTCGGGCGGGGTTCCCATGACCATCAGTGGTACGTGCGTTCGGACAATGGCACAGGCATTCAACGGCATTACCGTCAGCGCGCCAACATGCTGGTGGCGAACTGGAGCTATTGGGGCCGAACCTGGATTCTTGTGAAAAAAGCCTGTGTGCCGTCCGTGTTTGTGCAGGGCGACACGGAAGTGCGGGGCATAGAAGGCTGGAACAGCGTTTTTTACGAAACGGAACGGTGCATGCCCCATCGGATTTTGCCGCGCTTCTTCGCCGAAGGCGGCTCGATCGTCGTGGGCGTGGCCCGCCGCGTCAACAATCCGTTGCGGTTTCTGTACGATTCCGAGTCGACGGCGGGACTGTTCCGTCCGTTCACCCTCAACAAAGGGGGCCGCTTCATGTGGGGCGCGGCGGCGGCGATCGCGGCGCACAATCCGCATAATCCCGGTCCGTCGCGCGGCGAATACGATCCGACATACTGGACGGCGTCGCAAGAGCATTGGAATCTCAAGTACAGCGATTGGGATGCGGTCCTGCTGCCGCTGCACCGGGCCTGGGCGCAAGGCGACGCGCGCACCTGGACGCGCGAGACGGGCGGCCGGGTTCTGACCGATTTGCGGTACGGCGCCTGGACTCCGCTTTTCGGCGGCGGCGGCGCGCTCGGCGCGCAAGGCGCGCCGCGTCTTATGCATGGAGGCGAGGTGAGCTACGGGGCGGCCGAGCATTTGATTGTGCATTGACACAAAAAGAGAAAGGAGTTCGCATGAGAAAACGAAATGCAGCCCATTGGATCGCCTGCGTGCTGTGGCTGACGCTCTCCGCGACCGGCGGACACGCCGAGGATTTGCCGCTGCCCGACGTGATGGAGCGTCTGACGGCATTTCGCCTGGCGGCAATCGAGAATCCGCACAAGGCGTTTACGCAGTTTGCCGACGAGGCGGGGGCCAGGCGCATGGCGGATTTGGCGCAAACGCTCGCGCCGCAGGCGGATCGCCAGCACAGTTGGTCCTTCTTCTTCGGCACCGCCCTGGCCTCGCTGACTTCGCTCGACGAGCAGTCTGCGCTGGTTCTTTTCTACAATCCATGGGGCGATGTCGCGCTGCTGAGCCTGTGGACGGCGCGCGACGGACACCCCGTTTTGACAGACGCGGAACTGGTGACGGGAGACCGCTTGCGCCTCGCGCCGCTTTCGGCCGAACCGGTCCCCTTGTGGCGCCGCGACGCTTCCGTGCCGCCGCCTTTGACCGTCGCGGTCGCTGTGGGCGACAGCAACCGGGCGTTCCTGTTGCGCTTTGGCGCAAAGGACGACACCCGTAGAACCGCATGGCGAACACGGCTGTTCCAAGGCATGAGCGAGGAGCAAAGAAAGGAAGACCGGGAAGCGGTGGGAACGCTCTTCACGCAAGCCCTGTTCGCCATCCATCTCTTTTTCGAGGATGAATCGTGGTCCCCGATGCGCAAGACGATGAGCGGGATACGGGACGCGTTGGCGCGAGGCCGCGTCCAGGAGGTTCTAGCGCTGACGCCGGACACTTTGCCGGAAACGCGAAAGTTCCTGCTTGATACACCGGTGAACTGGCTGGAAGGAACCCTGGTGGCGCTGGCGACGCATGAACGGCACGCTTTCCTTTTTCTGGCCAGCTACGAACATCCGGCGGAGACATTCTGTTTCTGGTTCGACAGGCACGACGAAAACTTGAATATCCCGGTTCTGCGGCGCATGGACTACCTGAGCCACACCCTGTCCTTCGCGGAACTGGACGGTTGGGCACGCAAGGCGGGATTGCGAAGGCCGAACAAGACATCGGAATAATACCCGGGCAGGAGGCGCTATGAAACGACGGATGGCAGTAGCGATGGCGACGCTGATGGCGGTGGCAGGCAACCCGAACGGCGCGAAGGCGGAAAAGCCCGACCCCCCGCAGGACGGAAGCGCAGTCGAAACGGTGGCGAAGGAAATTGCCGTAGATATGGGCAAGGAAAGCATTGGCGTCCTAAGCGATGGAGCGAAGAAAACCGGCGAAGAGATGACCCGGGACGCTTTTCGGCGCGGTCATGGACCTGCTTTTTCAGACGAACAGGCCCGCCGACTCGCTGACAAAGGCGCGCAAGCTACGCGCGCCGGCGAAATCCTCGAGAAAGGCGGCAAGGCTATATCGCATGCCGAATGGATATCAAAGACGGCCGGGCGCGCCTACGAAAAGGATTATTCCGGCGCGGCGATCGAGGGGGTCAACGGCTTCTCGCGCACCGTTGCGACGGGCGCCATGGCCAAAAAGGCGGGCGTGGCTTCCGGTGTCTGGATCGCCGGAAAGGCGGGCGCCAAATTCGGAGCTCTTGGCGGCCCGGTCGGAGCGTTGGGCGGTTTTGTCATCGGCGTGGGCGTTGGCTATGTGGGCGGGAAGATTTGGGACTGGACCATCGGATCCGGAGCCCAGGCGCTGGATCAGAAGATCGGCGACTGGGAAGCGAGGCGCAAGTATCTGGGGCCGGGTCCCGGCGGCGGTCAGGACCCCGCATCCGGCGCGACGACTACGCCGGGCGTCGGTTTGCCTCATCCGGATGGCGGAACGGACGGCGGCGGATCGGGAACCGGCAAGTTGCGACGATTCCGGTAGCGCCGTCGGCAACGGCTTTGCAATGCTTATCGAGCAGGGAGGTCCGATATGCTGAACATCGACAGGCACATCTCGCAGCGGCGGAGGGCGCCGCTTCAGCCGGCCAGACGCCGGTTGCCCAGTTCGCGGTCGGGCGGGGTCACTGTGGAGTACGTGGTTCTGGCCGTTCTAATTGCGGCGGCCGCGGTCGTGGCGGTGGTGGTCTTCAGTCGTTCGGTCGCGACGATGTTCTTTACGGCCGGAGACGGAACCACACTTCGGCATACCAAGGCCAAGCAGGATTTGGACATGCGACGCGGCGATCTTGACCATGGCGCTCAGGTGGCCGAGGGATATCATGACAGTATGCACGAATAATCGGCGCGGCGGCAGCATTCTAATGGAAACGTTGCTGGTCATGCCGCTGTATCTGGTTGTGCTTGGCGGCATGTTCTGGATTGGCGACATCAAGCTGGCCCGTCAAAAGCTGATGATCGCCGACCGTTACGCGGCCTGGAACGCGGGCAACCGGCACCGGAACTTCAAGGAGAGGATCGACGGAGAGATTCGCGACGCCTTTTTCCGCCAGTCCGACATCGGAAACCAGACCCTGGCCGCAACCGAATACGAATGCGGCGAGTCCATTGGCTGGTCCGCTTTCGTGGCCGCAACGGCACGGGCGAACATCGCCATGCCGGAATGGACGAAAGGATGGCTGTCGGGAAGCCCGGCCTGGGACGGAATTCCGTCGATTGAAACAACCGAAACGCTGACGGGACGGGTGATCGGGTATCGGGGCAGGCACGTGACGCTAACGCGCACCCGATTCGGCGAACAAGCCTACCGCAGTCCGCGCTGGTCGCCCCGCATGCTGGCCGACTGGAGCAGACCGTGGGATCCGTTTGTCTGGCATGAATTCTGGCCGAACGTAAGCGATATGGAACCGTTGCCGCCGACCTCCCTGATAGCGAATTGGAGCCCGCCCGGTCCGCCCGGCTACGAACATCGGCGGCACGGCGCCTATGTCGGATGGAGCGATTGAAGGGAAAACAGGTTTCAGGGTTCAGCCCGGCCTCTGAGCAAGCTCAGGTTTTTCGGGATTGAGAGAATGACTGAAAAGAGTAATCGTTACCTTCGTTTTTTTGCGACGTCTCGCGACTTTTTGCGGCAAACACCCTTTGCCGCAAGGGCGCCGCGCGAAGCTCGGTTGCCCTTGGGACGGATCGCGGCGATAGCGGCGCTTGGCGTGGCGGGCTGGCTGGTCGGCGCCGAAGCGGCGGCGCCGTCGCTTCGCCTGAAAAGCCGTGCGGAACAGGTCGAACTGCCGCCGCTGGCGCGTGTGATCGAGCGGGACGAAACCGAAAACGCCTGGAACGTTACCGGACGCCTGCCCGGCGGATTCGAAACCGCGTTTGACGATTTTCGGCTGAGCATGAATCGGCAAGGCTGGTCCTGGCACACCGTGACGCTGCGGCAAAACACTTCGCGCAAGATCGCGCTGATCGCACTGAGCAAGGGGCGAGCCCGTCTGCTGCTGATGATTTGGGAAAGCGGACCGGGTCAATGCGGATTTTCCCTGGGTGAAGACAGGGCGGAAGACGGTTAGCCGGGATAATGAAAACGGGTACATGGAATGATGGAAGCATGGCATAATGACCGAAGGCCAAAAGCAAATGTCGCGCGCGGAACATGCCTGGCGCTAAAGGAAACATCCTGCTGATTTAACATGGCATCCATCATGCCAACAGTCCAATATGCCAACCGCCCTCATTCTCCTGAGAGAGGCTGGCCGGAAGTTTTTTTAGAGACAAGGCGCACGAAACAGGGTATAGATGCACGGAACAATGGAGAGCAGGAACGCTGACATAATGGGCGGAAACGGAGATGGCCTCTCTACTAAATTCTGTAGCGTGCGGTTCGCAAGGGAGTCGCGAGACAGCCTGCCGTCCACGGGCGGTCAAAGGCGTACAGCATTCCCGTCTTCCATTGTTCCATAAGTCCATACGCGACGGGACGGGTCTGACATTTGAAAGGGGGTAAAGAATGAAGAACATATTGCCGTTGATTATCGCCGTGTTGCTGGGGTTGGCTGCCGTGCTGGCCGTGGGGCGCTTGCTGAGGGATCGTCAGGAGGCTCAGGAACGCATGACATCCGTGGTGGCGGCGGCAACGGCCATTTCGCAGGGCGACGTGCTTTCGGACACGTCGATCATGCCCAAGCGCATTCCGCTTTCCGCCCGGCCGGAACAGTCGATCCCCTGGACACGCGCGAGCATGGTTGCCGGTCAACGCGCGCGACGTTCGGTGGTGCAAGGCGATTACGTGCTGCTGTCCGACGTGGCATTCGCGCGCAGCATGGCTGAAATCGTCGGGGAAGGCGAATGGGCCACGACCTTGCGGGTCGGCAGCGGCGGCATTGCCGGCATTGTGCAGCCGGGCGACGAAGTGGCCATTATCGGCACGTTCCGCATCAAGACCGCTGTCAAGTCGGCCGATCTGTCCGAGGCGCCGGAGGCCATGGACAAGGAGGCGACGCTGGTTCTGTTCCCGCGCGTGCGCGTCCTGGATGTGGGCGGCATGGGCGATACGCGACAAGCCGATACGCCGGGCACCGAGATTATCGTTTCGCTTCCGCCGCGCCAGGCCCAAACGCTGATTGCGGCGCAACGCAAAGCCAGTTTGACAGTCGCGCTGCGCCGGCCGGGCGACGAAAGCGCGATCAGCCGTCAGGATGCCGGCATGGTGGACGAGGAAACATTCGACGATTTGTTGCGAGGTCTTGAATCGGTGCAGGTCCCGCTCGTGCCGGGCGCCGTAACGGAATAGGGCGAGGTAAACGAAGAGCGTGGAGCGTGCGTTCGTATGTTCGTGCGTTGGTACATCCGTGGAGCGGCAGAAAAAGGAGGCAGACATGAACAGGTTCGCGAGTCGTATGTGGTTCGGGTGCGTGTTGGCGACGATGGGGCTGGTCGGCGGCACAGGGGTCTGCCGGGCGGATGCTACGGCGGTGTCCGTAACAGTCGGCAAGATGGAAATGGTGGATACGCCGTTCGTGGTGGAAGGCTTTCGCGTGGCGAATCCGGATGTGGCCAAGGTGGAAGCGCAAGGCGACCGCCGCTTGCGCATTCTGGGGATCAAGGCAGGCACAACCGATGTGCAGGCGACCGGGCGCGGCGGTGTGACCGCCATGTTCGCCGTCACGGTGCTGGACGACGTCAAAGCGGTCTATGGCGCGCTGCTGCGCGATCTGGACACGGTCCCCGAGGTGGAGCTGAGCATCAACTTGGGGCGTGTCTCCATCCGGGGAGAGGTCAGCAACATTCGCCATTGGCAGCATTTGCAGAAGGTTCTGGCGCTCTATCCCCCGCAACAGGTGGCGAATCTGGCCACGTTCCGCCCTGCGCCGGAGGTGATGATCGCGCTCAAGGACGCTTTGCAAAAGGCCGGTTTCACCATTGTGCAGGACGAGATCAAGGGCGAACCCGCGCCGGGTTCCCTGCGACTCAACTATTCCGGAAACGCCATCTTTCTGAGCGGAACGGTGTACAGTCCAGCGGAAACCGAACGCATTCGCCAGGTGATTTCCGCGCAGGACTGGCTGGTCCTGGCCGACGACAAGAAGGCGCGCGACAGCGCGGCGATCAAGGCCATCGTGAACGTGAACGTCGCGCCGGTCATGCTGGAACTCGATGTCGTGTTCGTGGGCGTGACCGACGAGGAATCCAAGCAGATCGGCGTCAATCTGGCCAAGGCCGGATTGCTGGTGATTGACGGTACGCGCGCGGTCTTCGACGGGGTGATCGGACGACGCGGAGCCGGAGAGTCGCATGGTCGGTTCGGCGGATCCTACACGATCAATGCCGGCATTCAGGGCGCGCTCAAGTTTTTTGCCGGGAGCGGACCCGGCCGTTTCCGCACGGCCGGCCACATGACGTTTCGCAACGACGCCCCGGAATGGCGGACCTATCACAGCGGCGGCACGCTCAAGGTGCGCACGGCCACGGCCGATCGGGTCGGGCTGGACGATATCGATTACGGTCTGATCATGAAGGTCAAAGGCGGCTTGACCGACAGCCGTACCGCTTCGATGGACGTGGAACTGGAACTGAGCTATCCGAGCCCGGTGGGCACGGATTACGATCTCAAACGCAACAAGATCGAAACAACGGTTTTGTGCGGACTGGGTCAAACCATGGTTATGGGCGGCATGAACAGCCTGATCGAGCAGTCCAGCCGGGAAGGCGTGCCTTTCCTGCGCAGCATCCCGGTGATCCAATGGCTTTTTTCCGAGAAGATGGAACAGAAGCAGAACAGCACGGTGCTGATTCTGATGAGCCCGCGCATTCTCGGCGCCACAACCGAAACGACGCCGGTCTCGGAAATTACCGCGACGGCGGACGAGGAGTCGCAGCGTTCGGCCGATCAAATCGAAAAGGAGCGTCGCGGTCGCAAACGTTCGTTCTTCTTTTTCTAAACAAGATGCGCCAGCACAACCCTTGCGGCATGGGCGTCCCGCCCATGTAAACACGGGCAAGATGCCCGTGCCGCTTTGGAAAACGCGGGGTTTTGCAAGCGCCTCAACAAAGGTGAATATGGCTTGCTTGACCATTACCTATGCGGAAAGCGGCAAGGAACGAGGCGTCGTGTCGCTGAAGGCCGAGGGCGAGACGACGATCGGGCGCGTGGACGGCAACGATGTGGTTTTGCCTAACAAGAAGGTGTCGCGTCGCCATGCGCTTGTGACGGCCGAGGCCGGGCGCTATGTGGCCGTCGATGCCGGCAGCACGTTCGGGACGCTTTTGAACGGCCGAACCTTGCAAGGCTCGGCCGAGTTGAAAGACGGAGACCGCTTGGATGTCGGCGGGAATCTGCTGGTGTTTTCCCTGGCCGCTACCGGGACGCCGTCGGCCGGCGCGCCGGTTCCCGGCTTCGCTCCGGAACGGCCCCCCGTTCCTCGCAAACCTGAACCCGACGACGCGCCCGAAGCTCTGGCTTTCACCGAAATGGCGTTTCTTTACACGGAAGAAATGATGGGCATGAAACGCCGCATTCACGAGCAGGTTCTTCAGAAGCTCAATTTGCCGGAGGTGGCGGCCAAGCAGATTCAGGACGACGAGCTGCGTTTCAAGCTGGAAACGGCGCTGGATCAAACCTTGCGTGAAATCCGCCACGAACTGCCGCGCGACATGAATCACGAACTGTTTCGTCAGGCGCTCCTGGACGAGCTGATCGGCTTCGGGCCCATCACGCCTATGTTGCGCGATGCGAAAGTGGACGAAGTCATGGTCAACGGGCCCGGACGCATTTTCGTGGAACGGGCGGGGCAACTTTGCGAAACAGGCGCCAAATTCTTCGACGACCGGCATCTGACGACCATCATTCAACGCATTGTCGAGCCTTTGGGCCGGCACGTGGACGAGGCCAGTCCGATGGTCGACGCGCGTTTGCCGGACGGATCGCGCGTCAACGCAGTCATTCCGCCTTTGGCGCTGGACGGATCGTCGGTTACGATAAGAAAATTCGCGCGGGAACGGCTGGACGCCGACGATTTGATCCGGTTCGGCAGCATGACATCCGAAATCGCCTTGTTTCTGGAGGAGGCCGTGCGGGCGCGACAGAACATCCTGATTTCCGGCGGAACCGGTTCGGGAAAAACGACGCTGCTCAACGTGCTGTCCCTGTTTATCGGTCAGCGCGAGCGCATTGTAACCATCGAGGATTCCGCCGAGCTGAAGCTGACCCATCGCAATCTCGTGCGCATGGAGGCGCGTCCGGCCAATATCGAGGGACGCGGACGGGTAGCCATTCGCGACCTGGTGGTCAACGCGCTGCGCATGCGGCCGGACCGCATTATCGTGGGCGAATGCCGCGGCGCCGAGGCGCTCGACATGCTCCAGGCCATGAACACCGGTCACGACGGATCGCTAACCACGGTGCACGCCAACAATCCTCGGGATTCCCTGGCGCGACTGGAAACCATGGTGCTTATGGCGGGATACGACCTGCCCTCGTCAGCGATTCGCGATCAAATCTCCTCGGCCGTCAACCTGGTGGTGCAGCAGAACCGCCTGGTGGACGGGTCGCGCAAGATTCTTCAAATTTCCGAAATCACGGGGCGCGAGGGCCCGATCGTTCTGATGCAGGACATTTTCGTGTACGAACAAACCGGGTTTTCGGAAGACGGCAAAGTTCAGGGCCGTTTTGCGGCCACGGGCAATATCCCCCAGTTTATCGAGACCTTGAGACTCAAAGGCAATTTGCGGCTGGATATGGACGTGTTCGTGCCGAAAGCGTGAAAACCGCCGGAACATTGCTTGAACAGAAGGAAACAAAGGCAAGAAAGAGCAGAAGGGCGCATCTGTGATTTGGCGCCATGATCCAGCAATAGGCAATTATGAAAAGTCAACGAACATCCATAGAGCTGTTCACTGGAGCAGGCGGGCTTGCCCTGGGATTGGAACAAAGCGGATGGCGGCACTCTGCGCTGATCGAGCGGAACGAGCATGCTTGCTCAACCATCCATTTGAACGAATCTTTGGGGCACCCCCTTGCCCAAAGGTGGCGTTTATATTCCGACGATGTGCGTTCGATCAGTTATGCCGACTTTACTGAGCCTATCGACATGGTTGCCGGCGGGCCGCCTTGTCAGCCCTTTTCCCTCGCCGGAAAGCATCATGCCTATAGGGATGCGCGCGACATGTTTCCTGAGGCGGTACGCGCTGTACGTGAATTGCGTCCCCAATGTTTCGTTTTCGAAAATGTAAAAGGGTTGCTTCGCCAAAGCTTCGCGAGCTATTTCCACTATATCGTTCTGCAGTTGACCTATCCCACGCTCGTTCGGAAGAGCGCCGAAGACTGGGAAGCGCATTTGTCGAGACTTGAGCGGCGTCACACAGGAGCTAAAGAGGATGACCTCGCTTATCGAGTCGTGTACCGGCTGCTCGACGCGGCGGATTATGGCGTGCCGCAACATAGGCATCGCGTTTTTATTGTCGGATTTCGCTCGGATCTTCAAACGGAATGGTCCTTTCCCAGTCCAACGCATTCGCTTGACCGGCTGCTGTGGGAACAGTGGATCACGGGAGAGTATTGGGAAGAACATCGTATACCCAAGAAACTGCGTCCTGCCAAATCCGAGAGGCAGGCAGCGCGTATTGACAGGCTTCAAGCCGATTTTCGCCTGTTTTCGCCTCCAGGAAAGCGTTGCCGAACCGTTCGCGATGCGCTGCGAGGTTTGCCGAATCCTCAAGACAAGTGCAATGTTGTGGCGAATCATGAGTTTCGGGCTGGCGCACGTCCTTATCCAGGACACACCGGCAGTGCCCTCGATGCTCCATCCAAAGCGCTCAAGGACGGAGCCTGCCGGTATTACACGGTACGCGAGAGCGCCAGAATACAGACTTTCCCAGACAACTACGTGTTTAGCGGCTCATGGACGGAAGCCATGAGACAGATAGGCAACGCTGTTCCCGTTGCTTTGGCGACCGCCGTAGGCGACAGTATTCTGAAGCAGGTAGCATAAAGGTGTTCCCATGCAGGAAGTTCTGGTCTTGACTTTGGTTTTCGTGGCGACCGTCTGGCTGGTTCGGATGGTGACGCCGCTGCTGGCTCAAATCGGGATCGAGCGTTCGGTGGGCAAGTATGCGGACGCGGGTGGCGCGACCTTGAGCGCCATGCAGCGCTTTACCACCCCGGAACGGCTGGCAAACGCCTGCTGGATGGCCGCGCTGATGGCCGGCGGGTTTATGGCGGCGGGGCTCCTGGCGTTCGGCCTCTTGAATCCATGGCTG
>SLMC01000329.1 GCA_007133745.1 Kiritimatiellia bacterium | reverse complement strand
TCCGCTTCGGCGACGACCTTCTCTTCGCGTGTCCGGCGTCGGGTCGCTTTGCGAATCAGGTCTTTGCACGCATTCACAACGACTCTGGACATCCATGTTTTCACGCCTTCGCCCCGGCAATTTTCCGCCGTGCGCAGAATCTTGACCATGGCTGTTTGCACAGCGTCTTCCGCATCGGCGGCGTTGCGGGTTACGCGAAACGCCGTCCGGTACGCCATATCGGCATGGCGCGCGAACAGCGTTTCCATCGCGCTGGCGTCGGCCTGCTTCACATACCGACGCAACAGTTCCGCATCGCTCGGCTCGTTTGTCTCTGGCGTTTGGTCGGGCATAGTGTCGTTCATCCTTGATATTTCAACCGCGGAATACACGGATTGCACGGAAAAGTCAATTGACGCGGGCTTCGCCCGCCTGTCTGCCGACAGGCAGGCAACCTAATTTGTTTTCCACCACGGAAAACGCGGAAGGACTGCGAACAACACAGCTTGTCTCGGCATAGTTCCGCAGGAACGATGCCGGAGAGGTCGTCCCTCCATAAAAAAACGCCAGCGCTTTCCCTCCCAGTATTCCAGCATTCCAGTTTTCCAATATTCCAACATTCCATATGTCCTTATACTGCGGACCCGGCCGAAACGCACGCACTATTTCCCGTTATCCGCGCTGTCACGTGCCGGGGAACGGACGCCGTGGCGTGTCCGGGCGCGGCGGCCGGCAGACGGCGCACAATGCGGTCGAGCTCGTCGGCCGGGTTGCCTTTGCGAATGGCTGCCGCCAAACGTTCCGCCTCCCTATGGAGAGACTGGTTTTTCAGCATCGCCTGCGCGCAATCCCGTATGGCTGTTCCCGTGGCCTGTCCGATGCGCAGCAGTCGGCCCGCGCCCCGACGTACCAGGCCTTCCATCATATAGTACTGGTCCATATTGCGCGGGATGCCCAGAACGGGTTTTCCGCATGCCAGCGCCTGATAGGTTTGAGCGCTCCCCCCGTTGCAGACAACCAGGTCGGCACGTTCGGCCGCCGCTGTGCCTGGAATAAAATCCGCGGCATAGGCCCCGGTCGGCGCGCGCATTCGTTTGGCGGTAGCCACCATGACGGTCCATCCCGCATGAATCAGGGCTCGGGCGGCCTCTTCCATGACCCCGCTGTCGCCGGAACTGCCGGCGCTCACCCAGGCGACAGGGCGCTCTGTCGGCAGCTCGTTCCACCACGAAGGCAAATCCATGGGGGGAATCCATGGCACAGGTCCAATGCAATGTTCGGTTTCGGACAAAGCCTGGGCGCCGTAGAGATCGGGCACGTCAAGATACAGTGTACGCGTGCCGTGCGTATAAACTTCCGGCGCGCCGCGGCCCGCGATCGGCGCCAGTCCGTACGCGCGCCGCACACGATTGACCCCGCGGGACTGGAGTCCGAAGAAAAAGGGAATCATACGGGCGATGATTCGTCCGCCTATGCGCAGACCGAACAGGTCCACCAAAGGATGTTCCGGTATAGGCACGGGCAAACGGACGTTCGGACTCCAGTGCAGATTGCTCAAGGCTAAATACGGAATGTCGCTCAGTTCGGACGCTATCCCCATCGAAATCCGAAAATCGCCGACGATCACGTCCGGTTTGACCTTGGCCATCAGCCGCAGATCGTCCTGTACGCAGGCACGCAACTCGGGAACGGTGTACAACGCCGCTCCGCGATCCAGGCGTTTCATAAACACATCGCTTGCCAGGGCCGGTAGCGGCTCGAAAACGACACCTTGGTTCGTTACCATGCGTTCGTGACGCGGATCGCACGCGAACGTCACGCGGTAGCGGTCCGGATCCATTCCGAGGGCCAGGCCCAGCGGACGGATCACGTGTGCCGACGTGACCGCTTCCCCGACAAACAGGATATTGGTTTTCGGCTCCCCTGTGATTTCTCGCGGCTCTCTTTTCATGATTTCTCCCCAAAAATGTGATTTTCTGCTCGTAAGGCTAGATCCTCACTCATGCCGCCTGATTGGCTTTCTTCGGTCCGGCTGCGCCAAACAAACCGTATTGACTCAGTTCCGCGACGGTTTTGTCGTAGCCATCGGTCGCGTCCTGTCCGGCCGCCCATGCGGCGAATTCGCGCATGCCCTCGTCAAGGTCGACGGTCGGCCGGTATCCGAGCTGTGCGGCGGCGCGCTCGAGATCGGCAACACAGGCGAAAACATCGCCCACCCTAAACTCGCCTCGATCCTCGAACGGGACCGTCTCCATACCGATTTGCCTGCCCAACGCCTGCGCGATATCGGCGATGGTCCGCGGTTGGCCCGACCCGATATTGAAGCAGCCGCCCGCCGCGTCCTTCCCTTCCAGCGCCAGCAGATTCGCCCGCGCCACGTCTTGGACATGAACAAAGTCGCGCAAAGGCAACCCTCGTTCGTACAGGGAAAGGGATCGGCCTGCCTTCAGCCGCGAATAGAAGATCGAAACCACGCCCGTGTACGGGTTCTGGAGCGACTGTCCGGAACCGTACACGTTGAAATAGCGCAGGATCACGGTCGGGATATCGAATGTGCTCACCGCCCATTGACATAGGTCTTCCTGATGCCGCTTGGTCCAGGCATAGGCGGATAGCGGCTTCGAATCGCAGCTCTCGGGTGTCGGGACTGGCTGCATCGCCCGGTCGCAAACAGGGCAGGGCATGTCGAAACGGCCGGCCAGCAGCCGCGCGCGGTCCCGAACATCAGGGTGCATGCGGCCATGCCGGGCGCATTCGAACAGGCCTTCCCCGTACACGGCCCGCGACGATGCGAGCACGAACCGGCGCAGCCGCGCGCGGGATTTCGTCACCGCTTCGATCAGCGTGGCTGTGCCCCGGACATTGGTCTCCACATAGTCGGCCACGTCCGTCATGCTTTGCCCGACCCCCGTTCTGGAGGCCAAATGCAGGACGGCATCTATACCTTCCACTGCCGCCAGACAGTCGTCCATCGAGCAGACATCACCCCGCATCCGTTCAATCCCGGGCGCTAGCCCGGCCGGAAACGCACCATGCGGCCCATGTATTTGCGGGTCCAGACAATCGAGAATGCGCACCGCATGTCCGGCGCTCGCAAGCATGTCGCAGGTATGCGATCCGATGAAACCGGCTCCGCCCGTCACGAGTATGTTCATGCTGTCCTCCTTGTTTTTGGAAGACTAGACGGCGCCGGATCCGGGAATCATGCAAAAAAGTGGAATGTTGTAAATCATTGACAACCAGTGTTTGGTTCTTTTTCTTCCG
>SLMC01000017.1 GCA_007133745.1 Kiritimatiellia bacterium | reverse complement strand
TATGGAGCCCGATCTTGTCCGGAGTTTCCGGTTGACCGGCCTAAGAAACCTTGCGACAGAACGCGCGCGCTGGTTGTGGATGACGAGCGAGGTGTGACGGCGCTTTTCACCGCTGGCATTAGGCAGAGCATTCCTATGGTGAACGTGGATGCGGCCGATAACGGACAGGCCGCGCTGGAGGCGTTTTGCAAGTCGCATCACGGCGTTCTGGTTATGGACGTGAACATGCCGATCATGGACGGTCAGCGCGCGTTTCGACAGATCGAAGCCTATTGCGAGAAGAACAATTGGGAAATGCCCTCGGTCCTTTTTTGCACATCCTACATGCCTTCCGGCGCCGTGCAGAAAGCGTTGGCCAATCCGGCGCACGGTTTACTGCTGAAACCTATTACAGGAAAGGAAGTGGCCTGCGCCGTCAAAAGCCGGTTGTTCAGAACGGCTCGTCTCTAGTCCTGGAATAAGCGACAAAACCTTAGCTTATGCCATGTCTATTCGTGTTTTTTTCCAGTATCATCCCATAACACAGGGAATGATGGAATGACAGTGTTTTTTTTCTTGAACTCCCCTTGAAAAAGGCGTTGTATCCTCCTCGATGAAAAGGATCGAACGCATTGTTTTCAACAAGGGTCGATAGGGGAGGCATTATGAAAAAAAACGTTTGTTGGGCGGCGTGTATTTTGTCGGCGAGTCTATGGGGTTCCTTGGCCATGGCCCAGGAACCTGCGTCGGTTCCGGGCCGATGGGAACTGACGCCTGCCTTGACGTTTTCCGAAACGTTCTATAAGCATGGCGATGTCACCCGGCAAATGCTGGGACTGAGGTTGGAACGGACCGGGGTGATTTTCGATCGGCTGAATCTGGCGGCGGATTTCGGCTATGCGTTCAAGTCCGAGCATTCCGAATGGAATAAAAAGGGCGGATCGGGAAGCGGGTATGCCATGGGGCTCGAATCGAGTTTTGCCCCGTTTAGAGCATTGCCCGGATTGCGCGGCGGGCTGCGTCTGTTTCGTTTTTCCGAAGATTACGGAGACGGTGGCCGTTTTGGCGGCCTGGCTTCGGCGGAAGGCGATGCCACGGGCGTATCCGCTGGGCTGATGTACAGCCATGCGTTATCCAAGCTGCTCAGCGCTCATGCCGCTGTCGAGTATGTGGTTTTCGAAGACGGAACATACGGCCGGTCGATCGGCGGGCTTACTGTCGGGCGAGACCAGGATATGGAACGCGACAGCAAGGTCGGACTGCGTCTAGGCGCCGCCTACGACGCGGGCGGATACCGGATCAAGGCCGATATCGCTCTGATCTCCGAGCAAAGCGTCAAGCTCGGGGTCGGCATCCCGTTTTAAACGCTTTTGCCGCGCCAGTGGAGTTTCTGGCGCAGGACGGCGTAGTAGTTGTAGTCGGGCAGGAGCG
This sequence comes from Kiritimatiellia bacterium, assembly GCA_007133745.1. Classification (GTDB taxonomy): domain Bacteria; phylum Verrucomicrobiota; class Kiritimatiellia; order UBA8416; family SLMC01; genus SLMC01. Next base: position 1,855 of record SLMC01000017.1, on the reverse strand, counting down.
CGAAGCGCACGTCTTTTGGGCTGCGCGTGACACGAATGGAATCGCCTTGCGCCAGTTTGCGATCCACCTGGCCGTCAACGGACAAGAGCAACTCTCCAGAGCTTTCCGCCACTTTAATTGCGATTTCGCTTTGATCCGGAACGACAAGCGGCCGCGAGCTGAGCGTATGGGGACATATGAGACTGAGTACAAAGGCGGCTGTATCGGGGGTCAAGATCGGTCCGCCGGCGGAGAGCGAATGGCCCGTGCTGCCCGTGGGGGTGGACACAATGAGGCCGTCGCACACATAGGAGGTGCCCTTGTCCTTGCCCACGAAGACATCCAGCGTTACGACGCGCGACGAGGGGCCGCGACTCACCACGACATCGTTAAGTCCGCGATAGGTGGCGATATTTTCGCCCTGTCGCTCCACGCGAATATTGGCCACGGCGCGGTGACTGATCAGAAACTTGTCCTGAGCCAAACATTCCAGCCCGGTTTCCATTTCGTCTTCCGTTACGCTGGTCAAAAAGCCCAGGCTTCCGATATTGACGCCCATCAGCAAGTTCGGGCGGCCGTTCAGGGCGCGCGCCACGCGCAACATGGTTCCGTCGCCGCCTAAAGCCATGACGCCGTCGACCAGATCGAATATTTCGCTCGACGAAACGGCTTTGGCCTGCTTGAAATGTTCGGCGGTGGCTTCGTCCGTGTAAATCTCCAATTCCAACGCGACGGCCTTGTTCGACAGCCGACGCAGAACGTCGGCGGCACGCGGTTTGCCGCAGTTGGCGATGACAGCCAGCGTTTTCATGGGGTTCCTTTTTTCGCAGTGAGCGCCTTATCCGCTCGTTGTTGCTATTACAACCAAGAAATTTGGATGCTCGCGCGAGCGCTTGGTTGAAAACTCACGCACTTCCAACCCCGCATACGCGCACACTTGGGTTGCGGGCGTCAGTCCGCCTTAATTCTCTTTGTCGCGCGAGGCGCCAACCGATCAGGAATTCGATGTTCCCGGCGCGTCCTCCCCGTATCGGGGAGGGCAGGGTTCCGATATGCTCCAGGCCCAGCGTATCGACGCCGAACGCCCGGATGCGTTCCACAACCTCGCGATGCACGGCTGCGTCGCGCACCACGCCGCCGCGCTGAACCTGAGCGCGACCCGCCTCGAACTGGGGCTTGACCAGAGTGATGATTACAGCGCCCGATTTCAAAAGAGAGACTATCGCCGGCATGATTTTTGTCAATGAAATAAACGAAACATCCACGACGGCCATGTCCGCCTGTTCGGGGAAGTTCTCGGGCCGAAGATAGCGGGCGTTGGTTTCGTCCATGACGACGACACGGGAATCCTGTCGCAGTTTCCAGTGCAACTGGCCTTTGCCCACGTCCACGGCCACGACGCGGGCCGCGCCATGCTGGAGCAAACAATCGGTGAATCCGCCGGTCGAGGCGCCGATATCCAGGCAAACGAGTGCGCGCGGATCGAGCGCGAAAGCCGTGAGGGCCGCGTCCAGCTTTTCACCGCCGCGCCCGACAAAGCGGGGGCCGGCTTCGATGTCGAGTCGGCTGTCGTCGGTCACGGTCGCTCCGGCTTTGCTGTGGACCTGTCCATTGACGCGCACGCGCCCCGCCAGAATCATAAGCCGAGCCTGGGCGCGCGAGTCCGCCAGACCTCGATCCGCCAATAGCGTATCCAACCGTTGTCGAGCCATACGCGGTGCGCCTATTAGTGCCTTAATCAAACCGTTCTGCTGTAAAAAACAAGAAATTGGAGGCGTGATTGTTTGTGAGTGTGTGGGTGCGTGAGTGTGTGGGTGAAAACTCACATACTCACAAACCCACATACCCACACACTTGGGTTGCGGGCGACAGCCCG
>SLMC01000431.1 GCA_007133745.1 Kiritimatiellia bacterium | reverse complement strand
CGCCGGTTCCGGTTTGGAGTGCGGCGACCTGGCGCCGCTTTCTCTTCGGCGGGACCTGGCCCGCCGTTCTTGTCTGTGGAGATCTGGCTAATGGACACGCGCGCCGGGTCGCGCTGAACAAAGCGGCGCCAGGTCGCCGCACTCCAAACTTTTAGCCACGCGGGGCGCAAAGCGTCCGTCGCCGATCCTAATCGCACTCCCTTGCTCGCAGATCCCGCCGGAGGCGCTCCGCTGGGATTGGGGATGAAGAGAGTGCGATTAGAATTCACTGACATCCAAAACGGGGTTCGCGTCCAGGTCCATCGTCTCGGGGCCGCGGCGGCCCTGTCCGACACCCGCCAGAGCGGCGACCATGGCGGCGTTGTCTCCGCAATAGGCGGGCTCGGCCAGGTAAAGCGGCACGCTTTTTTTACGGGCCAAACCGGTCAACGCCGCGCGCAACCGCGCATTCAACGAAACGCCGCCGCCGCATGCCAGCGCGGTTGCGTCCGGACCCAAGGCCCGGTCGCACCGATCAACCAACGCGGCCACAACCGCCTCCTGATAACTCGCGGCGATGGACGGCAAGCGGTCGGCCCGATCTGCCTCGTTCGCGAACGGATGCTCTTTCATGTAGTAGAGCAAGGCGGTCTTGAGTCCGCTGAAACTGAAACTGCAATCGGCACGCAATCCTTTCAAAAATGGATTATCCGCACCCGGCCGCGCGCGCGGGAACCGGATGCGCCGCGCATCGCCGCCTTCGCCGGCCCGCTGAACGACCGGTCCGCCCGGATAGCCGAGCCCCAGCAGCATGGCGGCCTTGTCCAAGGCTTCGCCGGCCGCATCGTCCAGCGTTCGGCCCAGAACCCGATACCGGCCCAGCCCCGAGACGTGCACGAGGACGGTATGGCCGCCCGACACGATCAGCGCCACGAAAGGACAGGCGCGCTCGAAGGCGGCCGGGCCCGCGCTCATGAAAGGCGAATAGAGATGCGCATGCAGGTGATTGATTGCGCAAAAAGGTTTGCCCAGCCGCAGGGCCAGTCCTTTGGCGGCCGACACGCCGATCAGCAGCGAGCTGGACAGGCCCGGCCCATAGGTGGCCGCCACCGTATCCAGCGCGTCCCATTCGACGCCGGACTCGCGAACCGCATGCTCGATCACATCGGGCAGCGTCTCCACATGGCATCGCGCGGCGATGTCCGGCACGACTCCGCCAAAGGGCGCATGGCGTGCCGCCTGACTGAACACCACGTTCGACAGCGTGTCGCAACCGTTTCGCACTACGGCGGCCGCCGTTTCGTCGCAAGACGTTTCGATGCCCAGCACAATCATGACATTATCGCCCGAGCACCAGTACGCCTTGCAGAATATCGGCCGCCCGGTCCAGTTGCGGATCGGCCACATGCGCGTGCTTGGCAACGTCCTCCGGCGCGAACAGTTCCGGGTTTTCAAGATGCGCGCGCCGGATCAAAATATCGCGCCATTGGGCCGGCGCCAATTTTACTTCGATATCCGGGTCGATGCCTGCGCCGTGAATGGCCCGGCCGTTCGGCGTGAAGTAGTGGCCGATCGTCAGGCGCAGCGCGGTGGATTCGTCGGACTTGAGATTGATCAAGCTCTGAACCGACGCCTTGCCGAATGTCGTTTCGCCGATCAGGATCGCCCGCCGATGATCCTGAAGCGCGCCGGCCACGATCTCCGAGGCGCTCGCGCTTCCGCCGTTGACGAGCACCGCCATCGGCCAATCCGCATAGCGGACGCGGCCCCGGGCCACGGCGCGCGCCTCGTCGTGCACGCCGGCCCGGCCCCGTGTCGTGACAATCAAGGCGTTGCGCTTGAGAAACAGCTGGGCCACCTCGACGGCCGAACGCAACAGCCCGCCATGATTGTTGCGCAAGTCCAGAATCAGCGCCCGCGCGTCCTGGTCCGCCAAATCCGCGAGCGCCGTCGCGAGCGCTTCGGCTGTCGGTTCTGAAAACTGGGTAAGCCGTACGTAGCCGATGCCGTCCCGAACCAGTCCGGCGCCCTTGACGCTGTCCACGGCGATATCCTCCCGCACCATCTCGAAAACATGCTCGTTCTCGTCTCCGGCCCGTCGCACCGCCACCGTAACCGGTACGCCTTGAGGTCCGCGCAATCGTTTGACCGCCTCGCGCAAGGTCATGCCCTGCGTTTTCTCGCCGTCGACCGCCACGATCACGTCCCCCGCCAGCAGGCCCGCCCGAAAGGCCGGCGTATCCTCCATGGGCGCGATCACCGTCAGCAGCCCGTCCCGCATGCCGATGCTGATGCCGATGCCGCTGAACTTGCTGGCGGCATCCTCGCGCAAAGCCCGGTAAGCGTCCGCGTCCAGAAAATCGCTATGGGGATCCAGCGCCTGCAACAGGCCACGCAGTCCGCCATGCACAATGTCCTTGTAGCTCTTTTCCTCCGCGTACTGCCGCTTGATATGCAGAAGCGTTTCCGTAAAGAGCTTGATCTCGTCATAGGCGGCATCGTCCGTTTCGCGGCGCGGCTCGGCAGCCTCGACCGGGTCCGCCGCTTCGGGAACGGGATCGGCGGCCGGCGTGTCGGCCGGGTCCGGCTTGTCGTTTGCGAAAACCGAGCCGCCCACGCACAGCGCCGCAAACAGCGCGCACAGCCAGACACCGCGCCATAAACGTGTGTCCCGGATATTGCCTCGTTGGACCAGTGTCATACCGCACCTCCTTGTATCCGATTTCGTTTCAATGTTCGATGTTGGATGTTTACTCGTTCTCCGTAAAGGTCCAATTCCCGAAACTGTCATTACGTGTTCAGATTCTAACGCCATAAGTCATCATGAAGCATGACCGGAAGCGTGGCATGGGCATCTTGCCCATGAAAACACGGGCGGGACGCCCGTGCCACCATCAACATGCCGCGACAAGCTTAAGGCGGACTGTCGCCCGCAACCTAAGTGTGCGGGTATGTGGGTTTGGGAGCATGTGAGTTTTCACCCACATACTCACGCACCCACAGGACAGCGTGGTTAAGGCGCTAACGCGATGGATAACGCCCCGCAAAGCCGTAAACCCCGAACTCAAGCAGAATCCGCACCCGATGGCAAGCAGGGATAACAAGGCGGGCTGTCGCCCGCAACCCAGAGGTCGGAGGTCAGATGTCAGAAGTCAGACCGCCTGACTTGAAATCTCCCCGCTCGTCGCCGTTCTCGTAAACCAATTCGCACAGACAACCCCCTTTTCGGACAGGCTCTAGTTCAGGCTTCAGCAAGTTTTCAACGGCCGCACAATCCACCAGAGATTAGGG
>SLMC01000090.1 GCA_007133745.1 Kiritimatiellia bacterium | reverse complement strand
CTTGCCGAGGGATCTCGGCGGAACGCCGCGAAACAAAGCGTTTTCGCGAAGCGAGATTCCTCGCAAGCTCGGAACGACAGAATGTGGCAGACCCTTTTCGGATGCCGTCTGGCTAGTACGTGTTGCGAAAAGGTTGCGGACGACACGGAGGTCGTCCCTCCATCAAAAAACACTAACGTTTTTCGTTATTATGGAGGGGCGGGCTCCGTGCCGACCGCTTTCCGCAAAAAAACCAGCTAGAAAGGACGGATATGGAACGATTTCAGTCGCCATTGAATTTCATGGGGTTGCCGGACGAGCTGGCGGATCGGAAGCGGGCGAAGGTGTGGCTGCTGCCGATCCCCTACGAGGCGACCACGTCGTACGGCGCGGGAACCCGTAACGGGCCGGACGCCATCCTGACGGCGTCGCGTCAGGTGGAATGGTTCGATCGCGAATGGGATTGCGAGCCGGTGGCCGGATTCGGCGTGCATACGCTGCCGCCGCTGGCCACGACGCACGGCTCGCCCGAAGCCATGACGCGGCATGTGGCCGATGCCGTGCGCGATCTTCTGACGGGCGAGCCCGCGCCGCGTACGCTGGCGATTCTGGGCGGCGAACATTCGATTTCGGGCGGCGTGGCGCGCGGCATGGCGGCGACGGAGCGCGGTCGCGACATGGTTGCGGTTCAGATCGATGCCCATGCCGACCTGCGCGACGAATACGAAGGGTCGCCGTTCAGCCACGCCTGCGCCGCGCGGCGCATTCTGGAAACCTGTCCCGTTTTTCAGATCGGCATTCGCAACATTTCCGAGGCGGAAGAGCGTTTTCGGAAAATCTGTCCCCACGTGCGGACGGTTTTTGCCGAGGATGCCCGACCGGGCGGCGACTGGCTCGCTGATTTGGCCGCGTTCGTACAAGGGAAAAACGTTTTTATGACGATCGACCTTGACGGGCTCGATCCGTCCATTATGCCGGCGGTCGGCACCCCGGAACCGGGCGGGCTGTCGTGGGAGACGACGCTTGATGTTGTCCGCACCGTGTGTCGGGAAGCGGCCGCCGTTCCGGTGTTCGACGTTGTCGAGCTGGCTCCGATCCCCGGCATGATCGCGCCCGATTTTCTTGCGGCCCGACTGACCTACAAGATCATGGCGTTGATTGAGGCCCAAAAAAAATGAAACTGTTTGCGTGTCCCTAATGTTTCCCTAATATTTATGTGAAACAAACAGGGCGTATGGCGATGCGAGAGGGGTTTTTGAATGGGAAAAAACGGCGACAAGGAGTGCTGGGTCGGGTTCGACTTGGGCGGGACCAAGATGCTGGCGGAAGTTTTTGATCGAAAGTTCGCGCTTTTGGGCAAGAAACGACGAAAGACACGGGGCAACGGGGAAGAAGCCTCGCCGTTGAATCGCATTGTGGCAACGATCGACAATGCCTTGGACGATGCCGGCATGGATCGCGAGAGTTTGGCGGGAATCGGCGTCGGGGTTCCGGGTCCGCTGGATATCGAGCGGGGCGTTTTGTTGGAATCGGTCAACTTGGGCTGGGACAACCTGCCGTTGAAGGCGACGCTGGAAAAGACGTTTAAATGTTCCGCGACCATCGTCAACGATGTGGATGCGGGTGTCTATGGCGAGGTTCGGTTCGGCGCGGCATCGGGCGCGCGCTGCGCGGTCGGCCTTTTCCCGGGTACGGGCATTGGCGGCGGATGCGTGTACGAAGGCCGTATTTTACGAGGCAAGACGCGCTCCTGTTTCGAGATTGGTCATTGCCAGGTTTTGCCCGACGGGCCGCTTTGCGGCTGCGGCCAACGCGGATGTCTGGAAGCGGTGGCCAGTCGGCTTGCGGTGTCGGCGGCTGCGGCCGCCGCCGCGTTTCGCGGCGAGGCCCCGTATCTGATGGCGACGCAAGGGGCCGATCTGAGTGCGATTCGCAGCAAGGCGTTGGCCGATGCGATCCAGGCGGGCGATACCGTGATCGAAGCGATTGTGCGGGATGCCGCTCGCTGGCTGGGCGTGGGCATGGCCACGGCCGTCAGTCTTGTGGCGCCTGACATGGTCGTGTTGGGCGGGGGCATGGTCGAAGCCATGCCGGATTTGTTTTTGAACGAGGCGGAAAAGTCCGCGCGAAGTCATGCGATGCGTTCGATCCGCGATACATTCAAAGTGGCGGTTGCGCAATTGGGCGACAGCGCCGCTACGCTGGGCGCCGCCGCTTGGGCCCGAACGGTTGCCGAGGGGAATTGAGTTAGGGGCTAGGAGCCAGGAGTTAGGCGTTAGGGGCTAGGGGTTATGAAAAAAAAGCAAGCGCAGCCGTCAGCCGATGCGGAGTCGCCGGATCTGTTCGCCGTTATCGAGTTGGGCTCGTCGTCCGTGCGCATGGCTGTGGCTCAGTCCGTGAAGGATGGCGGATTCGAAACGCTGGATTCCCTGCAGCAAACGGTTGCACTGGGCAAGGACGTGTTTTCTCGCGGCCCGATCGGTCACGATACGATCGAGCAATGCGTGGGCGCGTTGCGCAATTTTCAAACGGCGCTTCGGGAATACGGCGTGGTCCATGCCCCGCAGATTCGGGTGGTCGCCACCAGCGCCTTGCGCGAGGCGTCCAATCGTGAAGCCGTTCTGGACCGTATCTATATCGCGACCGGTCTCGATGTCGAGCTGATCGACGAGGCCGAAGTCAACCGCTTTACGTATCTGGCCGTTCATCCCTCGATCGAGTCGCGCCCGCGTCTTCAAGAGAGTTCCGTACTGGCGATGGAGGTCGGGGGTGGCAGCACGGAATATCTTCTTATGAAGGGTGGCGAAGTGCTGTCGTCCGGCACGTTTCGTTTGGGCGCTTTGCGTCTCAGGGAATCGCTGAACGAGCAGCGCTTCCCAGTCGGGCAGGCCCGGGACACTATGGTTTCCTACATTCGCGACTCGATCGAACCGCTCAAGCGCATCGTGCAGCAGCATCCTTCGGTCCGCTTGCTGGCCTTGGGGGGCGACATCCGGTTTGCGGCGACACTGTTGCGCGCGCGCTGGGATCGGCGCGAACTGACTCAGCTTGCCGTCAAGGATTTGGCCGAGTTGACCGGGCGCGCGCTCGATTTGTCCGTGGAAGAAACCGTACGCCTGCATCGCTTGACGTTCCCCGACGCCGAAACGCTCGGTCCGGCGTTGCTGTGCTATGTCGAGATCGCGCGCATGCTGCGCCAAAAAAGGATTTCGGCCGGCCGCGCCAATTTGAGGCCCGGCATTCTTGCGGACATGGCCCGGCGCAATCCGTGGTCCGACTCGTTCAAGAAACAGAT
>SLMC01000006.1 GCA_007133745.1 Kiritimatiellia bacterium | reverse complement strand
CTGATCGATACGGGCGGTCGGCCGGTGGTGGATACCTGCGGCACGGGCGGCGACACGACCGGCACGTTCAACATATCGACGACAGCCGCGTTCGTGGTGGCGGGCGCGGGCGTACCGGTCGCCAAGCACGGCAATCGCGCCATCAGCAGCAAATGCGGCTCCGCCGATTTACTGGACGAACTGGGTGTCAATCTCGATGTGACGCCGGAAGCGGTTGAGAATTGCATTCAGGAGGCGGGGATCGGGTTCCTGTTCGCGCCCAAGTTGCATCCGGCCATAAAGTACGCGATGGGGCCCCGTCGCGAGCTGGGCGTGCGCACCATCTTCAACATGCTCGGACCGCTGACCAATCCGGCCGGGGCCAAAGGTCAGATTATCGGCGTTTTCTCGCCCGAACTCACCGAGCCTTTCGCCGAAGCGCTGCATACACTGGGTTGTCGACGCGCCTTTATCGTCCATGGCAAGGACGGCATGGACGAAATGACGACGACGACCTCGACGCGTGTCAGCGAGCTCAAGGACGGACGGGTACGCACGTACGAATTCTGTCCGCTGGATCTTATCGGCGAGTACGCTCAATTGTCCGATTTGGCCGGGGGCGAGCCGTCGGTGAATGCCGGGATCGCGCGTCAAGTTTTGGCGGGTGAAAAGGGCGCGCCGCGCGACATTGTCTGCCTGAACGCCGCCGCCGGCATTGTGGCGGGCGGCAAGGCCGAAACGATTCAGGAAGGCTGGGTGACGGCACAGGCGTCCATCGATAGCGGCCGGGCCCGTCAGGCGCTCGACAAACTTATCGAAATGACCCGGCCCGAGTAGGGAGACGAGATATGGCTACAGAAGCGAAACAGGCGGACAAGCCGGAGCGCGCCGGGACGCCGCCCAATATCGTATTCATTTTATGCGACGATTTGGGCGTGAACGATTTGGGCTGCTACGGGCGGACCGATCATTGCACGCCGCATCTCGACCGACTGGCGGCCCAGGGCATGCGTTTTACGTCGGCCTACGCGTCGCAGGCGATCTGTTCGGCCTCGCGTGCCGGACTGCTGACAGGGCTCAATCCGGCGCGGCTCCATCTCACAACCTTTTTGCCCGGCCGTCCGAACGCGCCGTCGCAGCGCGTTTTGCATCCCGAGATCGCGATGCAAATCCCGTTGACGGTCAAAACTTGGCCCCGCTTTTTCAAGGAGGCGGGGTATGTTTCCGGTCTGATCGGCAAATGGCATGTTGGCGGGAAACCCGGTCCGAAAGAGCACGGGTTCGATTTCGTGTATCGTACGGGCGACGCGAAAAACACGGTTCCCTCGGAAACCGAAGGGGGCAAGGCGGAATACGAGTTGACCCGGGAAACGCTAGGCTTCATCGAGGCGAACCGATCCCGCCCGTTTGTGGCGTATCTGGGTCATTACACCCCGCATATTCCCTATACGGCACGACCGGCCCTGATCGAAAAGAACCGGCATGCGTTCGAGCCGGTCTATGCCGCGCTGATCGAGACGCTGGACGATACGGTCGGCATGCTGATGGCCAAGCTGGACGAATGGGGCCTGGCCGACAACACGATCTTCGTGTTTACGTCGGACAACGGCGGTCTGCATGTGCCCGAGGGGAAGCACGAGCGGGTTACCCACAATACGCCGTATCGCGCCGGAAAAGGATATACCTATGAAGGCGGCCAGCGCGTGCCGCTGATCGTGCGCTGGCCCGGCCGCGTCCCGTCGGATTTCGCGACCGATGCGCCGGTCAACAACACCGACTGGCTGCCCACCTTGCTGGAGCTTGTCGGAGCGTCCGCGCCGACGGGACTCGATGGCATCAGCTTCGCGAACGGGCTGACCGGTGGCGAGTTCCCGCAACGCAAGCTGTTTTGGCATTTCCCGCATTATACCAATCAGGGTGGACGGCCGAGCGGGGCTGTGCGCGACGGGAACTGGTTGCTGATCGAAAAGTACGACGAGGACAAGGCCGAACTCTACGACTTGTCGCGGGATGCCGGCGAAACGCATGATGTTGCCGAGGACCAGCCCGAACGCGTTGCGGCTCTGCGTTCGGAGCTCGACGCCTGGCGTCAAGCCAATGGCGCGCAAGCCAACACACCGAATCCGGATTGCGACGAACGTCGGTTCCAGGCGCTGTATGAGGATATGGATCCGAGCCTTTTCGATCCGCTGACGGCCGACGAGGCCGAATGGACTCGCATACAGGAATGGCGAAAAGGCATGAATGCGGCAATCCAAAGCGGATAACGGCGCGGCAAGCGCTAGAAGAGGAACGCGCGTTCGTACATTCGTGTGTTCGTAGGACCGACTTTCAGTCGGTCTTCTGATAAAACAGAAGCCGTCATGAACCTATTGAGAGACATTGTCGAGGAACGGCGGGCTGACGTGGTGCGAGCGCGGCGGCGAATGCCGCTCGAGCGCTTGAGCCGTATGGCAGCGAACCGGCGTCATGTCAGTCTGGCGGCGGCGTTGGCGCGGCCGCACGCGACCTCCATCATCGCGGAGCTCAAAAAGGCCAGTCCCTCCGCCGGTCTGTTACAGCCGCGCTATCGGCCCGGCGTCATCGCCGAGCGGTACGAGGCTGCCGGCGCGGCGGCGGTATCGGTGCTGACGGAACCGCGCCGGTTTCTGGGCGACGAGAAGCATGTGCGATCGGTGCGGCGGGCGGTGCGGCTGCCGATACTGCGCAAGGATTTTCTGTGCGAGCCCTATCAGGTTGTCGAATCCGCCGCCTGGGGCGCGGACGCGATACTGATTATTGTGGCCGCTGTGGACCCCTTCGAGGCGCGCGCGTTGTACGAGGAGGCTTTGCGTTGGGGACTGGACGTTTTAGTCGAGGCGCATACCGCGGTCGAAGTGCAGCAGGCGCTCTCCTTCGAGCGCGCCATAATTGGCGTCAACAGCCGCAACCTCAAAACGCTGCGCACCGATTTGGCCGTCGCGCGGCAACTGGCCAAGCTGATTCCGGACTATCGTCTGTCCGTCGCGGAAAGCGGCATCCGGTCCCGATCCGAGATCGAAGATCTGCAAACGTTCGGCTACAACGGTTTTCTGATTGGCGAAACGCTCATGCGCGCGGCCCGGCCCGAAATGAAACTGCGAGAGCTACTGGGCCTGTAATCCGATGCTCGGTTCTCATGGCCCTTGCATCATTCCATCGTTCCCTTATTCCCCGGTTTGACAGGGTTCATTTTCCGTGTTGCGCATTCGCATCCGGCACGTTCTTGAGCGCCACGCTCGCCTCGGCGTGGTAGCCGAGCCGGACGCCGACGATGCGGTCGTTGCCGGCGTCGG
>SLMC01000283.1 GCA_007133745.1 Kiritimatiellia bacterium | reverse complement strand
CGTCGGGCGGGGCTCGGGGGCAGAGGAGAAACACCACCCTGGGGCGCTGCCCCAGGCTTTGTTGCATAACCCCTTCGGGGTTTATATGTGAAATCCGCTCTTGTTCTGAAAATCCACGTTTGTTTGGGTCTCGCGCTACAAGATGCGGTGGACGATAGCGGCGACGAGAAGGGTGGACGATCGTTCGCGAGTATGCGGGTGAAACCCCACACACTCCAAAACTCACATACCCACACACCTGGGTTGCGGGCGTCAGCCCGCCTTACCTTAACACGCAAGGGGGCCGCTCAGATCGAGTTCGGTCCCTTGCTTGAGCAGAAAAGCGTTCGGCCAGGCGCGTTGGATGTCCCTTTCGACCGTGTCCAGCCTTGTGTCCGGACTGTTCGGGTCGTGATGAATCACAGCCAACGCGCCCGCGTCGGCGAGCCGGGCGACCTCGACGCCGTCGCTCCAGCGGCTATGACCCCATCCGCGAAACGGTTCGTAATGGTCGGGCGTGAACTGGCCGTCCATCAAGAGCAGATCCGCCGGTCGCGGCGTTCGGCAGAAACGCAGAAACGCGGCGCGTTCGCGCGCGGAGGCGGTTGCCCATTCCATGTCGGTAGCGATAACGAGCGCTTGTTCGGTTCCCGGCTCGTCGAACCGATAGGCCAGGCAGCCGCCGGGATGCCTGACCGGACACCAGCGCACATGCAGCCCGCCAACCGTCAAAGCAGCCGGTTCGTCGGACAATGCCGAAAAGCCGATGCGCGCCTGCAAGGCAGCCAGGGGTACGGGCCAGAACGGCGGCGCGAACAGCGCGCCGACAACCGAGGCCGGCGCCACGCCGTCGAATTGCGGCGCGGCGATGTTTACGCATCGTCCTTCCCGATACAAGGGGGCGAAGCTGAAAAGGCCCGCCAAATGATCGAGATGCCAATGGGTGAAGAAAAACCTTATGGGCGCCGTTTCGTCTTGCGCCAGCTTCGCGGCCACGGATCTCAGGCCGGTGCCCGCATCGACAATCGCCTGTTCGCCCGCGGCGCCGGTCACCAGAAAGCACGAGGTGTCGCCGCCGAATCGGGCAAAGGCCATATCGGCGACCGCGCGCGTTCCTCTTGTGCCGCCTGTAAAGAGTTTCACGATCTATTTCTCCGTTAGCGTCCAGACGCCGTCGTTCGCCGGCAGGGTTCGGCCTCGTGCCGCATAGGCCCGACCGGGCGGATCGGCGGGAATCGACTCGAAGAGCGCAACCGCCCCTGCCGTGTCGCCCTGATACCATCGGTCGAGCCCCTTCGCAAAGACATCGAGCGCGGGCGAGCGCGGGTCCGGTTCTCCCGCAACGCCGACCAGTTCATAGACGCGAACGGGCGCGTGTCTGCCGACCACGCGCAGTTGCGCCAGCTCGCGCGCGACAAAGGCGGCGCCGGTTTGCGACAAAACGCTCTCCGAAATCATCAGAAACGTGCCGAACGCCTTGTTGGCCCCTTCCAGACGGGAAGCCAGATTGGCCGCATCGCCCAGCACGGTATAGTCGAACCGGTCGCGCGAGCCCATGTTGCCGACCACGACGTCTCCGGTGTTGATGCCAATGCGCATCAGCAAATCGACGCCGCCGCGCGCGCGGAAATCGGCTCGGCGCTCGGCCAGTTTGCGCTGGCAGCGCAAGGCGGCGCGGCACGCCCTGACGGCGTGATCGGGCTGATTCAGCGGCGCGTTCCAAAACGCGATGATCGCATCGCCCTCGTATTTGTCCAGCGTTCCGCCCTCGTCCAGTATAATATCGGTCATGTCCGAGAGATAGTCGTTGAGCAAACCGGTCAAGGCGGGCGGCTCCAATTTTTCGGACAGCGCGGAGAAGCCTTGAAGATCGGAAAAGAATATCGTCAGTTCCCGCCGTTCGCCGCCAAGCTTGAGCTGCGATGGATCGCGCAGGATGCCGTCGATGACCTGCGGACTGAGATAATGACGAAAGGCCTGCTTGATGAACGCCTTCTGCCGTCCTTCCGTTGCGTAGTTCACCACGATCGCGCCGACTAGCGTGGTCAGAACCGCCAGCGTATGGACGGTGACGGGAAACCCATAGCCCTGTTCGTAAGCCGCAAAGCCCGCAAGCAGCGGCGCCGGAATGAAAACGACGAACGCCGCCACGCTTTGCCAGGCTTTCCGGCTCATCGTCACGGCGACGCCGGCAAGAAGAGAAAAGAGCGTGGTCAGCAGAACGGCGTATCGCGACGGAACGTCCCGGATGAAATCGCCGGAGAGAAAATTGTCCAGCGCCGTGGCGTGAATTTCCACGCCCGGATACGGCTTGTCGCTGGCCGGCGTCGCGCGCAAATCCATCAGCCCCGGCGCGCTGAAGCCGAAGAACACGTAGCGGTCCTTAAATACGGACGGATCGCCGATCGGCGGATTGTCCGCGCCTTCGCGCAGACGCATCTCGGATTGAAACACCGCGACCGCATTGAACGTTTGATGCGTTTGCGAAGGGCCGCGATACCGAAGAATGGCTTGGCCCGCCCGATCGATCGGAGCGCTGGCCTCGCCCATGCGCAGCTCGCCATCGAGAAATACGGGCTGCGCGGCGTCGTTCCCGACAAGCAGCGGGGTCAAGCCCATCGAGAATACCGGGTGGCCGTCGAACACCCTCAGCAGCGTAGCCCGCCGGAACACGCCGTCGCGATCGGGCGTGTCGCTTACGTTGCCCAGCCGGGCCGCCTGCGCGGCCATTTCCCGAACAGGAAAAGCGGCGCGGGCGGCCGTCAGCCGATCACCATCCGCGGCGGCATACCATGACGCAAACCCTTCCGGCACAGGAGGCGGCGGAACAAGGGCGTGCGGCCATGCCTCGTAAGACCCATCGCCGAGAAAGACCGCCCCGACGAAATCGCTCGCCGCGCCTATCGTCGCAGCAAACGCTTCGTCGTCATGGACCTGATGCACGGACGGTTCGGAAAAGAGCACATCGAACGCCACCGCCCTGGCGCCGCCTCGGCGGCAGAAATCGATGATCGGACCATAGACTTCCCTGGGCCATGGCCAGGGAAGCTGCATTCATAACATTACCAATGACCATACCTGCCACGGGGATGATAAACTGGGCCTCAAAGGGAATAATCCCAAATCCCGAGAGAATTAGTATCGTTGCAAAGGTTGTTGTGAAAATTGCAATGGAACTAATAAGGTAGGAGTTTCGAACCTTTCGCCCCCGCTTTCCGGAATTGTATGAAGCAACCCCAGCCATTATAGTCATCATCAATACGACATATATAGGGGAATCCAGTTCAAAGATAAAGGTCAAAACATAGCCAATGGCCAACAAT
>SLMC01000290.1 GCA_007133745.1 Kiritimatiellia bacterium | reverse complement strand
GAGCCTTACCGTTTCCAGTCGGAACTGTATCTGAACCGGAACGGGTTCGAGTGCGATATGAAGCTGGGCAAGGGGTACGGCCTGATTCCCAATGCCATGACCCATTTGACCGACTGTATCCTGGCGGACAAGCCGCATATCGCGACGGCCGAGGAAGGGCTGATTGTGCAGGAAATTCTGGATGCCATCTACGAAAGCGCGCGCATCGGCGAACCGGTCAGGATGTAGCTTTTACGGCGCGTTCCGGCTAACCACGGAGTGCACGGAGACATGGAGGGGATGGGATTATTTTAGAAGACAGGGAAAAGCGCGGTCGGCGGAATGTAGGGTGGACTTTCAGTCCGCCCATCAAGAGACCGACTGAAAGTCGGTTCTGCCGTTCGGCAAGTGCGAAAGATTCTTTTTTGTCACCCTTTATTTCCCGCTTTTCGCGTGTTTTGTAGTTATTCTTCTTATTGAAACCTTTTCTCTCAGCCAGAATTTTCAACCCATCTCTTTTCCGTGTTCAAGCGCGTCCATGAAATCGATGATGGACAGGCCGGTATGGTAGCCGGGATCGAGGTCCGGGGTGGCCGGGATGACCGGTATGGGGCGGGCGTTTTCGTCGAGGGTCTGATACGCCATGAGGCGAACGGCGGGATTGACGTAGTTGCTCAGGAAGGCGTTGCTGCATTGGCGGGCAATGTCGAGACAGGCGGTTCGGGTTTCGGCGTCCGTTGCGACGTTATGGCAGGAGAGCGCCGCGCGCATGGTTTCCGGCAGGTTCCACCAGGGCATGTCCGCGTTGAGCGGGCGATTCAGATCGAGCGCGTACGCCTTGCAGATGCCGCCTTTCGGATTGAAGCCCTGCGCGAAAACATGCCGAAGCAGAATCGGAAAGATGCGGTCGCATGTTTCGATCTCGTTTTGTTGCGCCGGGGTCAGGTCGGATCGGGTTCGGACGGTGTTCAGGAACTTGAAGCCCAGTCCGATAAATTCCAGCGCATGGCCCGGGTCGCAGACGATGTGACCGTTCTGTCGGTAGGGGGCGCCTTCGGGATCGATGAATTCGACAAAGTCGTACGGGGCCAGTTCCGGGAAACGCCCGTTCAGGTTGACGTGCTTGTCGAGGATGTAGCGAATGAAGTCCAGGCCGTCGGCGACATGGGCCGGGTTGTCGAACAGGCGCGCGTAGAGCGCGAGCGAGCCGAGCGTGATCATGCGCAGGCCGTGCGAACGGCGCCCCGGTGTCGGGCCGACAGGGTTTTTGGGGTCGAACGGCTGCTGGTCGCCGCGGACGGTTCCGTTCTTGACGGCATGGATCCATCGGGCGAAATAGCGAGACGCTTCTTCGCGCAAGGCGTTGTCGTCGAGAAAGTCGGCGGCGGCGGCCACGGCCTTGACGTGGAACATGTCGCTTCCCATGCACAAAGCCGGATCGAGTTTCAGCGTTGTTTTGCGTCCGTCCGGTTCGAGTTTGAAGGGTTGTCCTTTGACGTCCATCCAGAAGAAAAGCGAGCCGCCGTTGGTTTTACGGGCGGATTCCAGGGCGTGTATGACGCGCTCGACAGCGGATCGGATGGCGGCCTGACAGGTTTGCATCCTTTCCTGCGGCATCTCGGGCAGCGCTTCGATCCAGCGTGCGTGTCCGCACAGGGCTTCGACGCCGCGGCTTTGTATCCATGCGTAGACGGTTTCTTTTCCGAAAATGTCGGTGTCGCCGACCTTGCGCGTCAGGTCGCGACCGGTAAAAATGTCGATTTTGGTGTCGATAAACGGGTAGGCGCCGTTGCGTTCGAAGCGCTCGAGGATGACATCGACCGTTGCCAGCAGGATGTCCGTGTAAACGGGGACCACGCGTTCGAGATCGCCAAGTGTTGCGGATTCGACAAGCACGGGCGAGAACGGTTTCATGGTGTTTCCTTGCTGATGCCCAGAGAGGTTTTGGCGCGCCGGATTTCCTGTATAATGGGCAGTTTCTGCGGGCATTTTTCTTCGCATTGACCGCATTCGACGCAACGGGCCAGGGCTTCGGCCGCCGCTTGCGCGCCTTCGTAGCGGGAGGCGAGCCAGGGCGCGAGTCGGGCGGATTCCGATATGTACCTGGCGAAATCCCGCATGGATTTCATGAATTTCGGCGGCTTGAAGCCTTCGGGGCAGTCTTTGCAATAGCCGCAGCCGGTGCAGAAGTTGCCTTCCGGTTGCGGGACTTCGGCCATGCGCTTGATCAGGGTGCGGCGGTACGATTCGGTCAGTTCGTCGGGTTGAGCCAGCGCGCGCGCGCTTTCATCCACTTCCTCGACCGCGCTGAAGCCGACAATAGACGCGGAGATGTTTTGATTGGCGAGCAGGAACCGCAACGCACCGTAGGCCGAGCCCGCATCCGGTCCGCGCAGGAAGCCGAATTCCTCGCGTTCGGCCATGCCTAGAATGCCGCCGCCAAGCGGATTCATGATGATGGTTCCCACGCCGCGTTCGGCCGCATAGGCTAGCAGGTCTTCCTGTTTTCGGTTGAGCAAGTTGTAGCTGACGGTGGCCGAGATGAATTCGCCGGAATCGACCGCGGCCCGGAAAACTTCGGGCGGCCCGTGAAACGTGAAGCCGATGCCGTGGCGCACGAGTCCGTCGCGCTGGGCCTGGCGCGCGCCGTCCACGGTTCCGCCCTTGGCCAGAGCGGCTTCAAGCGTGGCCATGGTTTCGATGCCCCAGACTTGGACCATGTCGGCGTAGTCGAGCCGCAGCGTTTTGAGCCGTTCCGCAAGCGCCTTCTCGAAGATCTTCGCCTTGTGCGCCTGGCCGTAGCCGGTTTTGGTGGAAAACATGATGTCGGATCGTCGTTGCCGGATGGCGTTGGCGACCCAAACATGGCTTTTGCCGTCCACGTAGCCGGTCGAGGTATCCACGTAGTTGAGTCCCGCGTCCATGCCGCGTTCCATGATGGCGCGACAGGCGGCTTCGGATTGCCAGCGCATGGCGCCGAAGCTCAATGCCGATATTTTGACGCCGGAAGCGCCCAGTTCGTGATAAATCATTTGATTGCTCCTAAAATGTTGGCCCGGGCAGATACACGTCGGCTTCGGGCCAGGGGTTTTCGCTCAGGGCTTTGACCATGGCCTTGACTTGTTTGCGTTCGTCACGGATGATCCACCGGTGAGGATAGGGCTCGCGGAAGTAGCGTCGGGTTTGGAAGACTGTATCCTGCGGCTTGGTGAAGCAGGCCGTCAACAGAGTTATGATCTCCCGGTTCAGAGCGTCGTCAACGGTCGCGTCGGGCAGATAGTTAATGGCGATGTTCATGGCTGGTCAAGTCCTGATTTAAAGTTGTCACTTTTTT
>SLMC01000235.1 GCA_007133745.1 Kiritimatiellia bacterium | reverse complement strand
GCCGCAAGGAATATCGGAAAATCGGTGACAACGAATGGAGCTTGCGGGTCTATTTCGATGGTGAACTCTATCATCATTGGACCATCCGCGACACCGACTATCTTCTGTTCGGCTTCGGCCTCTCGTCCGGAGAAGCCCATATCGCCAACTATGTCCTGCGCGCGATGGTGTCCGTCGTGGCCGGCCCCATCCTCTTCGAAGACGACTTCGAAACCGACAACCTGGCGCGCTGGCAAGCGGACAGATGGATCACATCCCGCTCTGCCGCAAAAGGGTTGGATCACCAAAGCTACCTGTTGACCAACAGCGCTACTGCGGACCGCACACCTTTCGTGTCCATCGAAAAATCGGCTGGACGCCGACCGAACTCGTCGGCGCTCGCCATACGGATTCCGCCCGAATCCAAGATACACATTAACATGCAGCCGCCAGCGCCCGACATGAAAATCTGGGGCATCCGCGAGGAATTCGACCTCAAGCCCCTTCCGTCCGGGGCTGTGTTCGAAGACCGCTTGAATTTGGCCAAGCGTGGTTTCCGCCGCTTGCCTGTCGACCCCGAAGAACAAGAACGCGGCCAGCGTGCCAGGCGCCTCGGACAATGGTACCGCGTGCGCAACGATTTCTTCCGTAAAGAGAACGACCAAGGCGAAGCGTGTTTTGAAGTCAGACATTACGTGAACGATCATCTTATTACGCGGCACTGCTACTATTCCCATGCCATTGCATTCGGACCCATGATCAAATCTGGCAGCATACTGATGGATAACTATGTTCTGCGCGAACTGGTTCCCGCGCAACCCCGTCTGATTCCGGCGCCACCCGCCGCGAAGCTCGTTGACGGCCCCGTGCTCTTTCAGGACGATTTCAGCGGCGATGGTCTGAACTGGGCGCTTACGCCGCTTGTCAAAGAGACAGGCAGTTATCGCGCCGATGATGAGACCGGCCTTTTCCGAACCGAAGAAACCCGCAGCCTGGCGGATTCGCCCTATGCTTCGATTCGGGCGAACGCCGGACGCCGGACGGGCTCGGCGGCGGCCGTTATTCGTCATCCGGGCCGGGAAGGCGTTTCTCTGTATTTGTATCCGTCCAACCTCGCAAAAGCGGGACACATCGCTTTCAAAGAGGAATTCGATGTCAAATGGCTGTCGCCCGACGCGGAATCAAGGTATTTCCAAGGCGAGGTATCCCGAACCTTCCCCATCGATCCTGCGATCGAACAAAAGGCGCGGCGCGCCACAAGCGGAAGGAATTGGTTTCGCATTCGCAAGGAATATCGCATACTCCACGACGGAAAAGCGGAAATGAAAATTTTCGGCAACGGCCATCTTTTCTGGCACGGAATCCTCTCCGGCAACGCCTTCCGTATCGGCGTTTCGTTCGAGGCGGGCGAAGCCTGCTTCGACAACTATGTCCTGCGCGCGATGGCGCCTGCCGAATACATCGCCAAGCCCTGAGAATTCATAAGGGACTCACAAATAGTTTCATGTGCCTCGTTGTCCCGAACTCGCCTTCATAACAATGCGTCTGCGCCCGTGCGTCACCCGCCGAGTTGAGCAAATATGCCTTCGACGTCTCTGACAAACACAGGCAGATACGTTTCGGCGATGTAGCTGTTGTCATCCTCTATGGCGAAGGGAATTCCGCTGCTCAACAGGTCGTCCTTCGCCGTCTGCATGGCCTTGCGCATTTTCGAGGAGAAAACATAGGCGTCAGCGCGTGCATCGTCCAGAGCCCACACCTCTCGCCATAGGGTTGTCATGCCGCGTGTCAGAGATCGCCAGTTCAGCCACCTGGGAGCATCAGGATTCCCAGGCAGGATAACGGATTGCCACTGTTCGCGATCGGCATTGTAGAGCTTGGTTCGACCTGCCGAACGAACCGAAACCATGCCGGCTTCGGCCATGCCGGCCAGCACCTCCGACACACGCATGTGGTTGTAGCCCAGTATCTCGGCAATCCGGCGGGCATAGTCGCCTTCTGTCGTGACGAGATACGCCATCACGTCTGCCCGAATACCTATCCCAAAAACCGCGCGGCTTTTGAACATGACGTTCCGAGGATCCTTCATGTTCACCGCTTTGGTCATGCCCCGAGTGTGAATGGGGCCTCGGAGCAGCCCGTACCGCTTGAAATGGGCTTCCGGTTGCGTATCTGGCCGGGCAGCGCCTTTGGCTTGCGTGATGAACAGGGGCTCCACTTGCCTCTGTTCCGCGCGAACCGTGCGGCGCGCCATGCCTCGCCATTTCATGGACTTGTCCCGGTCTGACATCCATGATGCGATGGCACCCATGACGGACGGGGTCCCGATCTTGTCCTGTGTCATAATGGTGGCAAGTCGCTGTATGCTGATCCACCGGCCATTTGTAACGAGCCAGTCCAGCGCCTCGTCAAACATGCGCGCATCTCGGCGGGCAACTTCTGTTGTGAACGCCAGAAGCGGTTCTGGATCGATCAACCAGCGACTCTTCATGGGTGCGGAACCGGCTGCGCCGATCTGGCGCCACTGGCTCCAGACAAAGTTCAGAGCCTTCTCCGAAAACTCATTCCGGAATGCTGTGACTGATGTTGTCATACCCAAGAGCCTCCACTGCACACCTGACATAACCGCGAAACGGAGGTGACGTCTTGCGGTCAAGCAACCATGTTACGGCTGCTCGCGTTTCCTCAGCCGTCGGCTTGATACGGATCAGGAGGTCCTCCATATGTCTGGGCTCAGCTTTCGGATCGGCGGCAGCCAACAGCTTGAGATGGACCTGATCCAATCGGCCCACGAAGTATACGGTCAAGTTTGGGCCGTAATCCCGACGCTTCCATCGTTCCGTCATTCCTTGGGGTGCGCCGTAGATTTTAAGGACATTCTTCGGTCCCATGTTGAGCCAATCCTCATCCAGCCCCAAATCCCGCCCGACCTCCGCGACCACCTCATGGAAGCCTTTCGGCAACGGCTTGTCATGCCGGAGCCGGATGCCGTTTCCCGTTTCCTCCACTGTTGCCAGCACGTCGACGTCTCTGGTGGTTCGGCTGGCGAGGTTGAGTACGTTCAATGCACTGCCTCCGCAGACGACTAGGGCGATCGGCTTGACATAGTCATAGAGAAGCCGCTTGCCCAGTCGCTGTAGTGCACCATCGATATCCGCTGCGCCCAAGAATGTCATTGGCTGCAATATAGCATACAGATCGTATGCCACAAGATAATTGTTTAGAAAAAATGAGGGGCTTTCTTTAGCTGCCCCCCGGTAAAATAAAGCAAAAACAGAAAAGGGTTTTGCGAACGTCGCAAGCACAAATACAACTTGTCCCGCCTGCGGTCCTCGATTAGG
>SLMC01000311.1 GCA_007133745.1 Kiritimatiellia bacterium | reverse complement strand
CACCGGCTTTATGCCGGTTGGTGAAGAAAGATTGTGTTGTGGTGGCCTTTCTCTTTCTCAACGTTTTCCTCCACCGACACAAGGTCGGCGGGCGGGTCGGTGCAACAAATCGCAGATGCGCTCTTTTAAAAGGGGACTTCAGAGGCCCGACCGATTACAGGTTGCTGAACACTGAACACGTCTATTGCGGCCGAAGGCCGCCTCAGGGGGAATTATGAATAGCGATGTGGATTTAGCCATGGCGTTGATGGCCGTGCCGGGTCCGACGGCGCACGAGGGTGCGATAAGCGAAGCTTTGCGCAAGCGCTTGACGGATATGGGCGTTCCGGAACGCTGCATTCGATACGACAAGGCGTATGAGCAGTCGGAGGCCGGCGGCGAAATCGGCAATCTTGTGGTGTGTCTGGACGGTCATGGCCGTGGCGAACGCCGACTGTTGTCCACCCACATGGATACGGTCCGGGAAGCGGAGGGCAGTCGGCCGCGGATCGAGGGCGCGCGCGTGGTGAATGCGGCGCCGGGTCGGGCGCTGGGCGCGGACGCCCGTGCCGGATGCGCCTGTTTGCTGGCGGCGATTCGCGCGCTGATGGAGACAGGCGGAAATCACGGCCCGCGGACTTTTGTGTTTTTTGTTCAGGAGGAAATCGGGCTGGTCGGATCGCGGGGCCTGGATGTCGGCCTGTTGGGCGATCCGTTTCCGACGATGGCCTTCAATTTCGACGGCAGTCGACCCGACGAACTGGTTCGAGCCGTTGTGGGGGTGGAACGGTTGATCCTCGATGTGCAGGGCGTTCCCGCCCATGCTTCGCGACCGCGCGAAGGCATTTCGGCGGCGCTGATCGCGGCCCGGGCTTTGGCTAAGATCGAGGAGGACGGATGGAACGGCGCCATCGAAAAGCCGGAAGGCGTCGGCACGGCCAACATAGGGGTTTTGCAGGGCGGTACGGGCAGCAATGTCGTCATGGCGTCGTTGTCGGGCCTGATGGAGGCCCGTTCTTTCGACCGCGTCTTTCGCGGAGCCATTGTCGAAGCCTGGAAGCAGGCTTTTATGGATTCCGCCGCGGTGTCCAACAGGCTTGGCGCGAATCTCGAAAGCAAGGCGTCTGTCTCCTTCGAGCCGGGTCCCGAATACGCGCCCTACCGTCTGGCCGACGACGCACCCGTCGTGACTGCGGCTGTCCAGGCCATGAAAGCGTGCGGACTCGAACCCGTTTTGACGGAGCATTGGGGGGGCATGGACTGCAACAACATCGTGGCCAAAGGCATTCCCGCTGTCGGAACGGGAACCGGCGGCCATCATGCGCATTCCGTAAAGGAATATCTTGATATTCCTGAATTCAGTCGGGCCTGCGCTCTGGCCGTGCACCTGGCTTTGGCTGGAAGCCCTTGAATGGGGCCTTTCTGTTGAAAAGGTTTTTGAAATGATATCCGGTTAAGTTGAAAGCATCTGAAATGGAGATGATCATGAAAAAACAATGGCTTTGCATCGCGGTCGGACTGGGGCTGGCGCTTTCGGCGTTCGGCCGCCACGAAGCGCTGCTGAAACAGTTGGCCGCGCATCCGACGGATCGCGGTTTGCTCAAGCAGTTAAGCGCAACCATTGCCTCTGCGCCGAATGCGGAACAAAAGATACGGATCGGGACCATTTACGCCTTGGGCTGCCTGGCCAACGGCATGAACCGGGAATGGACGGACGTTACGACCCAAATGCGACGCTTCACCCCGCAAAGTCCTTACGTGGCTTTGCTGTCGCTTGAGGCCGTTGGCGATATTTGCGCGGCCTGCGGCGGCGCCGGATACACCTTCGAGGATTGCACCCGCTGCAAGGGAACCGGGCAATGCGTCCTTTGCCGGGGCTCGGGCAAGGTGGAACGGTCTTCGGGCGCTCGGCCCTGCCTTACTTGCCGGGAAACCGGGCAATGTCCGGTCTGCACCGGGAGCGGCGTTCAGCAAGCCGCATGCGGGAGGTGCGGACAGTCCGGCAGAGTCTGGTCGGCGACCGAGGCCAACGCCATGTACTTGAAGTTTCTGCAAGGCTGGACACTGGAGAAGATTCAGGCTGACGCTGCCGAGCGGATCGCGGCCCAGAAGGAAGAAATCGGGAAGATTATAACCGCGCGAAAACACGAGCGCGAATACAATGTCATTTTGCGTTCCATGGATGAAAAAGCCTTTCCTGTTCAGCTTCGGGTTCTGCGCGTGATCGGACAGGGCGCACTGGTTTCGGGTTATGCCCGAGACCATGCGTTGCCCAACCGTTTCCTGGTGGATCGGCTAGTGGACGTGGCCGATGGCGAAGCCTGGCAAGGCATGATTTACCCTTTGGGGGTCACACGGATTCAGCAGGGGAATCAAAGCGTAACGCTCAGGGTCTTTACCGCATCCAAAGAACAGGCGGCCATGGGCGAATTGCATGCCAAGCTGGGTCTAGATCAAGAAGAGGCGCGTCAGAAGAAAGGAGCCTCCACGGGGACCGGCTGGTTCTACGGCACAGGCCACATTGTCACCTGCTATCATGTCGTGGAGGATCGTCAGAACATCTGGATTGTGTCGGAAGCGTTGGGGAAGATCCCGGTCAAGATGGTTCTGAAAGACGAGCGGCACGATCTGGCGGTTCTGGCGCCTGCGGGCCGTGTTTCGGCCCCGCCCGGACTTCCGCTGGCTCGCGCCTTGCCGTCGCTGGGCGAGCGGGCATTCACGATCGGGTTCCCGCACATGGGCATTTTAGGGAAGGAACCTCGGTTCACCGACGGATCGATCAGTTCACTGGCCGGCATGAAGGACGATCCGCGCACCTTGCAAATGAGCGTGCCGGTCCAGTCGGGGAATAGCGGTGGAGCCCTGATCAACGAACGAGGCGAAGTCGTGGGCGTTGTGGCGTCCAAGCTGCATGCCGCCAATATATTTCGCTGGACGGGCGACATGCCGCAAAACGTGAATTTCGCGGTTAAGGTTCAGTATCTTGAAAAACTTCTGGCCTTGCTGCCCAAAAGCGAAACGAAGATGAATACGCTCTCCCCCGTCGACAACGCGCCGCTCGTCGAAACGGCCAAACGCGTTCAGGGTTCCATCGTGCAGGTGTTCGCGGAATAGAGACAATCTGTCATTCCGGGCCTGCTAGGAATCTCGCTTCGCGAACACTTTCTCGAAGCTGGCTAGTCTTCGCGCGCTTCGGCCCAGATATCGTAAAACAGGAAGCATTGATAGGGGAAATCCCGGACGTGAGCTTCGAGCAGTTCGGCGTATTCCCGTATCCAGTCGCGCACGAGCGCGCGCCGGTCCGTGCCAGGCGTTATGCGCGGGCGGAACACCTTGGCGACCCGGAT
>SLMC01000085.1 GCA_007133745.1 Kiritimatiellia bacterium | reverse complement strand
TCGTGCCGAATGCCGGACGCCACGACAACCTTGCGAATGCCCGGCAAGGCGCGCAGCGCCTTGAGCAGCGCGATTTGACGGCCATGATCCGCATCGAGTTCCGAACAGACCTCGGGAAAGAGGCAGCGTTTGCCGACACAGGCGCCGCGCACCGATTTCCGGGCGCACTCGATGCCGTACATATTGGCCGTCGGCCCGCCCACATCGTGAATGACGCCCCGGAACGCGGGATGCTCCGTCATAGCCCGAGCCTCGGCGAGAATGGACTCGCGACTGCGCCAGGTCACCCGACGGCCCTGATGCGCGGCAATGGCGCAAAAATTGCATTCTCCGTAACAACCCCGATGCGTTGTCAGGGAAAAACGAATCGTCTCAAGCGCCTTGACCTCGCCCTGCTCGCGCTGCGCAGGATGAAGTTCGCGTTCGTACCCCAATGCGTACACGGCGTCCAATTCGTCAGTCGATAACGGGAGCGACGGCGGATTCTGCACCCAGTATCGCGTATCCTGACGTTGAACCAAAGGCGCCGCCGTCAACGGATCGGCGTTTTGGCAAAACAGCTCAAACATGCGCGTAAAAGCCGCCTTGTCCCCGGCCACCTCGTCAAAGGAGGGCAATTCCACGGCATCGGCAGGTTTCTCTTTGGCGATGCGGCACAGGCCGCGAATATCCGACGGGGATTCCCCGCGCCGAAGGCGTTCAGCCAAAGCCACGACAGACCGCTCCGCCATGCCGTAGAGTACATAGTCGGCCTTGGCGTCGAACAGCACGGATTTTCGGATTTTATCGGTCCGAAAATCGTAATGCGCCACGCGCCGCAAGCTGGCCTCGATCCCGCCCAGCACGATGGGAACCGTGTTCTTGAAGCGCTGCCGTATCAGGTTGCTGTAAACGATCGTGGCTCGGTCGGGCCGGCGGGTGTTCAGACCGCCGGGCGTATAGTCGTCCCGGCGGCGTTTGCGACCCGTGGCCGTGACATTGGCCACCATGGAATCCACGCATCCGGCGGTAACCCCCCAGAACAGGGCCGGTTCGCCCAAACGCCCGATATCGCAGACAGAACGGCAATCGGGTTGCGCAACGACGCCCACCCGAAAACCGGCGGCCAGCAAGACCTTGCCGATCACCGCGACGCCTATCGAGGGCGCATCGATATAGCCGTCGCCTGTGACAAGGATCACGTCCAGCGCGTCCCATCCCAAACGCGTCATTTCTTCACGGGTCGTCGGCAAAAACATCGGGAGCCCTTTTTGGCTTGTCATTTATTCGAATTTCCGCATAGAGTATCCGTCGCTCATGAAAAAGTCACTAAAATATCGCGAATGCATGGCCGATGTGCGCCGGGTGGTCGTCAAGATCGGAAGCCGGGTGCTCGTGCAAAAAACAGGGCGCCCCGACATGCGGGTCATGCGACGGCTGATTCGGGATCTGGCCATGATCAAAAAATCCGGACGCGAGGTTCTGGTGGTCACCTCCGGCGCGGTGGGCGCCGGCATGGAAGTTCTAGGCATGACCGAACGGCCCGCAACCCTTCCCGAGCTTCAGATGGCCGCCGCCGTTGGCCAAACTCGACTTATGTCCCGTTATTACGACCTATTCAAGAAACACGGATGCAAAGTGGGCCAAGTTCTGCTGACACACTCGGATTTTCAACACAAAGTCCGGCTGTCCAACGCTCGACGCACCATGGAAACGCTGTTGAGACACGGGGTCATCCCGGTGATCAACGAAAACGATGTAGTGGCCGACGAGGAAATACGCGCCGACCTGGCTTTGAGAGACAACGATTTGCTCGCCGCTCTAGTCGTCAAAATGACACGGGCCGATCTGCTAGCCATTCTTACGACCACCAACGGCGTCAAGCAGCCGGACGCCACCGGACGCATGCATCGGATCCGATACATCGAATCCGTCAACCGTTCCGTGTTTCAACTGGTGAACGCCGGACCCTCCACCTTGTCGCGCGGCGGCATGCTCTCCAAGCTCAAGGCGGCTCGAAGCGCCGCCGCTTCCGGCTGTTCGGTGGTGATTGCCGAAGGACGCAAACCGGATGTTCTGCCTCGCATTCTGGCAGGACGAGACGAAGGAACGCTGGTATTGGCCGGCGGCCTTTAACACTAACCCAAAGGACGCTTATGAGCCTGCAAGACGACATCATGGAAATCGGGAAGAGGGCGCTGACGGTTTCCCGCGAACTGATGCTGCTTAAGGCGCGCAAAAAAAACATTATCCTCCAAGCCATGGCCGACGAGCTGGAAGCCGGCAAAGCCCGCATCCTTGAAGCCAATGCGCAGGACATGCTGGAAGCCGAAAACGCCGGGCTCGGAACCGCCCTGCTGGATCGGCTGCGTCTGACGGAAGGCCGCATCCAGGCCATGGCCAAAGGCATTCGCGCCGTGGCCTCGCTGAAAGACCCGATCGGGGGTCAGATCAGCCGCTGGATTCGCCCTAACGGACTGGAAATCGTCAAGCGCCGGGTCCCGATCGGCGTCATCGCCGTCATCTTCGAATCCAGACCCAACGTGACCGCCGATGCCGCCGTTCTGTGCTTCAAGACCTCGAACGCGGTCATTCTTCGGGGCGGCAAGGAATCCATTCGTTCCAATCTGGCCATCGCCTCGCTTTTGACCGAAGGCGGACGCAAAAAAGGGCTGCCGGAAAACGCGATCCAAATTGTCGAAACAACCGATCGGGAAGCGGTCCGCCATTTGGTCCAGCTCGAAGGGTTCGTGGACATGGCCATTCCGCGCGGAGGCGAAGCGCTGATCCGGGCCGTAGCGGAAATGGCACGCATTCCAGTGCTGAAACACTACAAAGGCGTTTGCCACACCTATGTGGACGACTCGGCCAATATGGCCATGGCGCTGACCATCGTGGAAAACGCCAAATGCCAACGGCCCGGCGTGTGCAACGCCATGGAAACCATGCTGGTGCACGAGGCGGTCGCCGCCGAATTTCTGCCCCGAGCCGCCGCGATGCTCGCCGAACGAGGGGTCGTTCTGCGAGGAGACGCCGCGGCCCGAGCCATTGTGCCGTCCATGGAAGAGGCCACGGAAGACGATTGGAGCGCAGAATATCTGGACCTGATCCTGTCCGTGAAAGTCGTGCCCTCACTGCGCGCCGCCACGGACCACATCAACGCCTACGGCTCGCGGCATTCGGATGCCATCGTGGCCGAATCCGAATCGGCGCAGCAGACATTCACGCGCGATGTGGATTCCGCGACTGTCTATATCAACGCCTCGACCCGCTTTACCGATGGCGGGGAATTCGGCATGGGCGCCGAAATGGGCATCAGCACCGACAAGCTCCACGCCCGCGGCCCCGT
>SLMC01000051.1 GCA_007133745.1 Kiritimatiellia bacterium | reverse complement strand
GTCGCGTCCGCTGCAAGGGCCTTTTCGCAACAGAAACTAAGTAAGGGGGGCAGGAAACGCATGTCGAATATGGGCAGGGTTTCACCCCATAGCGCTTGGCGGGCGCCTGATATAGTCTGTCTTCAGATAGTTGAACAAGGCCGCAGGCGGGCCGGACTCGGTTCACGAAGGCTTTCATCATAAAGCGAGGTTTCCGAACATGAAGAAAACAACACGCTCGGCAAAGAAGAATCTCAATACCCCTGAACGTCGAACTATCCTGTGTGTCGATCCCGATGCGTCATGCGCAGGCATCCTGCATGAAGCCTGGTCGCAACTGCGCCTGGCGGACACTCTTCATGTCGTGCCTGATCAAGAGGAAGCCTTGAAGTTTTTGGCCTCCGCACACGGCGAGAACGGGCAGGGTTCCCTGGCGGCAGTCGTCCTGGACCCCGATGCGACGGGCGAAGAGACCGGGCCGTTTATGCGTAAAGTGCGAAAATATGGCGGCAAGGATGCGGTGCCGATCGTATTCTGGAGCCAGGATGGCGACAAGTATCGTGTGCTGGAAGGCAGAGGTGTGGAATCGATTCTAAAAAAGCCCATGGTCTTGCGCTTGATTCAGGCGCTGGATGCCGCCTGCCAACTCAGGGTCCAGCGTTTCCATCCCTACAAAGGAAACAGCTTGTTCGCGGATCATAACCCGCAGTCGAACGGCGGAGCAAGCGCATGAAAGCTACAGTGGAAACGGATCTATGCAAGGGTTGCGGCGCCTGCGAAATCATTTGCCCCGAAGTCTTTCGAATGAACGGCGGACGGAATGACTTCGCGGTTGTCCATTCCGAAACGGTCCCTGAAGAAGCCGATAACTTCTGCGTGGATGCACGGAACTGTTGCAAACCCAAGGCCATTCGGATTTGTTGAAGGCTGCTGCCGCCCGCAACCCTAGTGTGTCCACACACACGCACCCACACACTTTCAAACAATCACACCTCCAATGTCTTTTTTTCGGCAGGAAGGCATGATTGAGGCCCGGCAATAAGAGCCGCTCTAACCGTTCGCGGGAACTTGCAGGCGGTTCCCTTAGGAACGCCACGCTCCAGCGTGGCAACGCAAAAGATGCCAAGCTGGAGCCGGGCGTTCCCGGTGCATGGCAACTTAAACGGGAACATGGCCCTGTTTCGCTGCATATCGGGCACGGTCGTGAACGGCTACGAGCCGTTTTGGCGAGATCGACTCGACTTGAACGCCCCTCTACAGCGACGGCGCCAGCAGTCGCGAGAGTCGCGCGGCGATCCGGAACAGAATGCCCCGGCGCTCGAGTTCGTCGCGATCCGCCTCATGGCTGTTCTCAAAATCCTTTTTCAGCATGGCTTCGGTTTCGTCGGCGAAGCCGGGATCGGCCACCAGCAGCGTGAGCTCGAAATTGAGATAGAACGACCGATTGTCGGTGTTGGCGGATCCCACCAGGGCTAGACGATCGTCCACCAGCACGACTTTCTCGTGGAACATCCCGCCGGTGTAGCGATAGAATCTCACGCCGGTCCGTTCGAGCTCCTCGAGGAACGTGAAGCTCGCCCAGTGGACCAAGAGGCTGTCGGTCTTCTCCGGAATCAGGATGCGCACGTCCACGCCGCGCAGGGCGGCCAGTTGCAGAGCGCGCACGTTTTGTTCGTCGGGCACGAAATAGGGGCTGGCGATCCAAAGGCGCTTCTCCGCGCTGTTGATCGCCTGGCTGAACATCATGCTGCACGTGCCCAGCTCGCCGGCGGGTCCGGTAGGCATTACCAGCGCGGAGCGCCCGTCGTCCGCCGGTTCATTGGGCGCCCAGTTCAGATCCGGGATGCGGCCGACAAGGAACAGCCAGTCCTCGGCAAAGGAAAGCTGCATCTCCTGCACCACCGGGCCTTCGACGGAGATCATGGTGTCGCACCAGTAGCCGAGCTTGCCGCGGCCGCGGTATTCGTCGCCCAGGTTCGCGCCGCCCATTACGGCCCAGCGCCCGTCCGTCACAACCAGCTTGCGGTGATTGCGGAAATTGATCTGGAACCGGTTCATCCAACCGCGCCCGGCCCTGAACGGATGCATCTCTACCCCCGCCCGGCGCAGATCCCGCACGTACTGGCTCGCCAAACCGTACGAGCCGAGCTGGTCGAACAGAAAATAGACGCGGACCCCTTCGGCGACCTTTTCCTTCAGCAATCGGGCCATGCGTTGGCCCAGAGAGTCGTCGCGTACGATGTAGAACTGTACCAAAACATAGTCCCGCGCCTGCGCGATACGTTCAAAAATGGTTTCGAACGAAAATTCGCCGTCGTGCATCAGAGCCACGCGGTTGCCTCGGGTGAACGGCATGTCCGCCAGCCGCTCGAACACACGGCAGGATGTCTGCAACGACTTCGGCAGTCCATCGAGGGGCGGCGCATAATCGCGAAGATGCTTCACCAGCCGCCGCACCTGCACGCCGCTGGAACGGCGCGCCAGAACGTAGCCCTGCAAGCGGTTTCTCCCGAACAGCCAATACATGGGAACGGCAAGGTAGGGAAACATCACGCAGGCCATGGACCAGGCAATCGCGCTCTGGCTGCTGCGCGCGGAGAGCAGAGCGTTGACCGCCGACACGACGCCCAAGGCGTACGCCGTAAAGACTGCGGCCGGGATGAGATGATGTGTCAAGGCGATCATAGTGTGAACCGTATGACGTTCTGACGCATGCCTTTCACCGCCGCCCCGGCATTGTGAAACAGTCGGCCGTCGCAGAGAAAATCGGCGTACGGGGTATGCACGTGTCCGAAGAATATCTCTTGAAATCGAAGCTGTCGCCGTTGAACACGAACAGGCTGCATTCCTCCGCCGCGCGGCGGATGGCGAGCATGTGCTCGTGCACGGTGGTTCGGTTCGTGAACAGGCGCAGATCCGAGACCACGGCTCCGCATAACGGCGTTGCTCCGCTTCCCTCCATAATCCGCATACTGACACGGACAGCCCTATTCGTCTATCCGGAAAACCATTAAAACCGGATGCGCATTGCCTGAGAAAAGATTTCACCTGGGAGCGCCTCATTGTCTTCACGCGGCACGTTTTCGAGTGACTCGATGCGTTCGTTTTCGCGCGTCAAGTCTTCCATGATTTCGTCTCTCTTTTTTCTGTTCAATGCAGTCAGAGTATCACCAAGCGGGCAACAATCCATCGGGCCAGCCCCGAGCGCTCGAGACGAAAGATCTTAGGTTAAGTGAATCGGACTTGCAACCGATTCGCCGGAAAGGTAGTATGTCGGTCCTATCCAAAGAGGGTCAACGCCGCGTCCGACAGGCAGAAAGGCTACATGACAAACGAAACCGAGAATGTCCATGCGTTGAAACGCCGTCTCGAGCGCGCTATGGCGGCCGGACGGATGTTCAGCTTCGAATGGGACACGAAATCGGACACGGTATGGCGGTCCGAAAACAGCGTCGCGATTCTCGGGTTCGATCCGGAGACCGGCGTCTGCGATACCGGCGAGAATCACTTCAGCCACATTCACGACAGCGACAGGCCGGGGTTCGTTCAGCTTGTCCGGGGTCTGACGCCGGACGCGCCGGAATACGAGACGACCTATCGCTTCGTGCGCGGTGACGGCCGCATTATCTGGCTGGAAGAAAGCGGCCGTGCGGAGTTCGACGAGAACGGCGCCCTCGCCCGGGTAGAGGGCATGGCCAGCGATGCTACCGGCTTCGTGGAAAAGGAGAAACGGGAGCGGCGGACGGAGACAGGTCTTGCAGCCGCTCAAACCGCTCTGAATATCGTGAATGCCATGGGCGAGGGCGTGATTCTTTTTCGCCTGAATGGCACGATTACGACAGTCAACCCGGCGGTCGAAACGTTGACCGCCCTGCGCAGGCAAGACTTGTTGGGCAGGAATTTGCGAGACGTTCTGCCGCAATTGCTGGAAGGCGACGATCTGGCCATGGCCCAGCGATCCCTCGATGATGTGGCGCACGGCCATACGCCTGCGTTCGACCATGTCGCGCTGAAGCGAGAGTCGGCCCCGCCGGTCATTGTCAGTCCGGGGGTCACGTGGATCCGCTCGTCGGACGGAACGATCGACTGCGCCGTGCTGACGCTCAAAGATGTCACCGAACTGCACCAGGCGGGCGAACTGCTGAACCAGATTTTCGACAACACGCACATGCAGATCGTGTACCTGGACACCAGTTTCGATTTCGTACGGGTCAACCGAGCCTATGCCGAGGCCTGCGGACACGAGCCGGGTTTCTTCCCCGGCAAGAATCATTTCGATCTTTTTCCGCATCCGGAGAACGAGACGATTTTCCGAAGCGTTCGCGATACGGGCGAGCCCTTTACCGTTAGCGAGATGGCCTTCGAATTTCCGGATCACCCCGAGCGAGGCGTCACGTATTGGGACTGGAGCCTGCGTCCGATCAGGAACGAGAAGGGGATAATGCAGGGATTGCTCTTTTGCCTGCTGGATGCGACGGATCGCGTACGGGCGCGTCGCAAGCAGACGGAGAGCGATCAGAAGTACCGCGACCTGGTCGAAAACGCGAACAGCATCATCCTCCGCATCACACCCGACCACCGGATTCTGTTCTTCAACGAATACGCGCAAAGCTTTTTTGGCTATTCCGCCGAGGAACTTCTGGGCCGAAGTGTGATCGGAACCATCGTTCCTTCTGTCGATTCAGAAGGACGGGACCTCCGCAAGATGACGAAGGACATCACGGCCAATCCCGAGTTGCATGGAACCAACGAAAACGAAAACACTTGCAAAGACGGGCGCCGTGTCTGGATCCGCTGGGCCAACCGGGCGCTGCGGGACGAGCATGGGGTCGTGCGCGAGATTCTATGCGTGGGAACCGACATGACGGAAAAGCGGAGACTGACGAAGGAGGCCGACCTCTACCGAGAGCGACTGCAAAGGCTTGCAGATCGCCTGACGGCAACCGAGGAACAGGAGCGGCGCCGTGTCGCGGACCATATCCACGATACCGTGGTGCAGATGCTATCGCTGTCGAACATACGCCTCGGAGGCGTCATGGCAGCGCTCGAAAAGGCGGGGATGTCCGACCAGCGAGAGAGAGTGAAGGGGGTCCGGCAATTGTTGGATGAAGGGACACGGGAGTGCCGCGGGCTGATGGAGGAACTGGTGCCGTCCCTTCTGTACGAGGTGGGCCTTCATGCGGCCCTGAGCGATTTCGCCCGGAAGCAGGCCAAGACCGTCGGGACAAGCATCCGCGTGGAGGGAGACGATGGCTCCAAGCCCTTGGACGACGCCTTGCGGGGTCTGTTGTTCCAGTGCGCTCGCGAACTGATCATGAATGCGGAGAAATACGCCGGCCCGTGCGTAATCCGTGTTTCGTTTTCCTGTGCGGATGGTCACGTTCAGCTTCGGGTGCAAGACAATGGCCGAGGATTCGACCCGGTCGAGATGAACGGCGGCGAGGCGCACGATCACGCCGAAGGCGGATTCGGACTCTTCAACATCCGCGAACGTCTGGAAGGGCTGGGCGGACGTCTGGACATCGACTCCACCCCGGACAAAGGAACCATCGCCACCGTTCGCGTTCCACTGGAAACGGAAAAAACAGATGGCAAGAATACGATAGGGTTATAAAATGACAGCAACGCGTGATGAAGCCGCTAAACGCCAGTCGGGTTGAACCTTCAGTAGGGTTATACCCCATAGCAGGGAAACCGATCGCATCGTAGTGTGCTCTCAAATAAACCGACATAAGAGTAACCTACACAAGAGAAGAGAAGAGGAGATGGGCATGAAGAAGCTGTTTGTACTGCTGGCGTTGGTGGGCGTGATGTTTTCCAGTATTTCGTGCAACATGGTCAGGGGAGCGGGCCGGGACGTTGAAAAGGCCGGAGACGCCGTGCAGGACGCCGTCAGGTAGACCAAGCATACTGTCAGAATGGCGCTTAGTGGCTTAATCACGCCGTTCTGCCGAAAACACCAAGAAATTGGAGGCGTGATTGTTTGTGAGTGTGTGGGTGCGTGAGTGTGTGGGTGAAAACTCACATGCTCCCAAACCCACATACCCACACACTCCGGTCGCGGGCGAAGCCCGCCTTCAATTGGAGGCGCCGTTGTGCCTGGAGACAGCCTGAACTTTCCGGACCACTTCATCTGGGGCACGTCCACGGCGGGCCACCAGGTGGAGGGTGGCAACGAATTCTCCGACTGGTGGGCGTGGGAACAGGAGGGCTTGATCGAAGACGGAACGGTCTCCGGCCGTGCCATGGATTACTGGAATCGCCATGAAGAGGATCATGCTCTTATGGCGAAACTGGCTTACAAAGGGTTCCGCCTCGGCATCGAATGGGCCCGCGTCGAACCTCGGAAAGACTGCTTCAACCATGACGTGATAGAGCATTATCGACGCATACTTCAATCGCTTCGCAATCACGGATTCATCATTTGCCTCACCCTGCACCACTGGGTGATCCCGCACTGGGTCGCCGAGCAAGGCGGCTGGCTGAATCCCGAGACGGTAAATCAGTTCCTGCGTTACGCGAAGTTCGTGGTCGAAGAACTGGGCACGTTTCCCGACTACTGGGTGACGATGAACGAACCGATGGTTCCGGCGATCATGGGCAATCTCCTGGGCCGGTTTCCTCCGCAACGCCATTCGATCGGGGCATACCGAGCCGTATCCAGAGCCTGTCTTCGCGCCCATGCGGGGACCTATCGCCTGATTCACAAGGCGTATCCGCTGGCTCCGGACGGGACCCGGTCAAAGGTGGGCGTGGCGATGGCGTATCCCTGGATCGAGCCCTGGAACTCGCCCGGTCCCGCAGGTTGGTACGAGCGCTTCGCGGCCTTCATCGCCCGACGCGCCGCCTTTGAGGGATGGGATCACACGATCCGCACAGGGAAACCGCACTGGATCCATGGCGGGCCCGCCATTGCCGACGTACAAGACTCCTACGATTACTGCGGAATCAACTACTACACGCGGACATCCCTGAAATACGACCGGCGAAGACGCGACCAGTACAGGATCGACGAGACAAAGGCTCATCCGGGTATCCATGTGACCCAGATGGGTTGGCAAATCTATCCCGAGGGACTCTATCGCACGATCCGCTCCGTCTGGGAACGATTCGGGAAACCGATACTCATCACCGAGAACGGCATCGCAGACGATACGGATACGCAACGGCCATGTTACATTGTCGAGCATCTCGCGCAGGTTCACCGAGCCCTTCGGGAAGGCATCCCGGTTCTCGGTTACTACCACTGGTCGTTCGTGGACAATTTCGAGTGGCGGGAGGGCTTTGCGAAGCGATTCGGTCTGATCGCCGTCCGGCATGACGACCCGGATCTTATTCGCGCACCCCGCCGCAGCGCTTATCTTTACTCGGAAATCGCGCAACAAAACGCGGTAACGAGAGAAACCGTCGAGGCCTACGCGCCCCTGGCCATGGCGACGGTATTTGGCAATACGGGAGTAGTGGCTAGGGGGGGGCAAGGGGCTAGCAGGGGTTAGGGGTTAGGGGCTAACCCCTAATCCACAAGGCGGGCTGTCGCCCGCAACCCAAGTGTGTGGGTATGTGGGTTTGTGAGTATGTGAGTTTTCACCCACACACTCACGCACCCACACACGCACAAACAATCGCGCCTCCAATTTCTTGTTTTTTTCGGCAGGACGGCGTGATTAAGGCGCTAACACAAGAAAGGACCGATCATGAGCCGTGACGAGTCTCAGCAACAGGCTTCGACAGCAGACGCCATTACGATGATACCCGAAAGCAAGGGATCCAAACTTGTGATTCTCTCGGCCAGCTCCGGCAGCGGGCACACGCGCGCAGGCGAAGCGCTGGAGGCGGCCGCCTCGCTCGTTCCCGGTATTTCCTCCGCAAGACACATCGACGTGCTGGAGTACGGATCGGCCCTGCTCGGAGGACTCTACGCCGACCTGTACGAGCAAATGGTCAGCAAGACTCCTTCGCTCTGGGGCTGGTGGTACGACAAAAGCGATACCCCGTGGAAGGGTGAACATTTCCGTGTCGCCTTGGAATGCTCCCAAATGCGGCCGCTCATGGAGTGCCTGAAGATTGAGGAGCCCGATATCATTATCTGCACGCACTTCCTGGCATCCGATATCGTCTCCTACATGCTGCAACGCGAAAAGTTGTCCACGCGACACGCCGTGGTCGTGACCGATTTGCATGTTCACGCCATGTGGTTATGCCATCAGTTTGAACGCTATTTTGTTCCCGCTGAGGAATCGTCCTATTACCTGAGCCAAGTTGGGTTTCCGGAAGATCGCATCACCGTTACGGGCATTCCCATTCATCCTGCATTTTCACGGAACATGGATCGGGAAGCGCTTCGTAGACGCTACGAGATCGACCCCTCCCTGCCCGTTGTTCTTCTCACGGCGGGAACATTCGGCATGGAATCGAGCCTTGTGGCCGTTCGCGCCCTCATGAACATGCAACAGCCTGCGCAAATCGTGGCCCTGTGCGGAAAGAACGCCGATCTCCTCGCCGAAGTCGTGGAGGCGACAAAAGCCGCGCCGGCACATTTGAAGTTCAGGGCGCTGCCCTACACCGCCGACATGCACGAATGGATGGCGATCTCCACCCTCCTGATCGGCAAGCCGGGCGGACTGACGCTTTCGGAAGCGATAGCCAGCGCCCTGCCGATGATTCTCTTGAACCCGATTCCCGGACAGGAAGAGATCAATGCGGCAAGCATGCTCGAACAGGGCGTGGCCGTGAGCCCGATGGATGTCGTCACGCTTCCGTACAAAGTCGACCGGCTGCTGCAAGAGCCGCATCGCCTTGCCGGGATGCGGGATCGGATGAAGCAACTGGCGCATCCCCGGGCGGCCCAAACAATCCTTGAGACCTTGCTCGGCCAGCAATTCTCGCAGGATTCAATGTCCATACCGAAAATAACGGGATGAAAAGATAAAGCCGGCGATGGTTTCTACACCCAGGGCGATTCCCATCGCTGGATAGGGATTCTCATGTACGGTATGATCAGCCGCTTTGGTCCCGTCAACCACATTGTCATGAACTTATAAAAGTATCAACAGCCTCAAACGCCGCATTCGGCAGAGGCGCAACATAAATCGTCGCCCGTAATCGTCAACTGGTCCCCCGAAAATTTAACCCCTCGTTTTTTCGCGGCTCGCCGCGCGGCGGGCTTTCAGCCTGTTTTCAACGGCGGCTCGGTATAATCCTCCCCAATCCCCGCGGAGCTGTTTTCCGTAGGTGTGGACTTACACAAGAGAAAGCAGCCTCCGAAAAGAAGCTGCGGCGGGACAAGCGGGATGACAATTGGCTCTGATAGCCCCCTTTTCGGACAGGAGTGATCACTGATAACTGATCACCCCGTAGAACAATACAAGACCCGGAACGAGCGAGGTTTTCTTAAAGAACAGCTTGCGTCTGCAGTGAAAATATTGAATATTACAGATTGAGTATCAGCAAGGGGCCTCTGGCGGTTAGCCGGGACGCATCCGTTCTCGATGCGGCTTCGATACGGAGCGGAATTCGTAAGGCGAAAAGGCCGGAGAGAACAATAGTCGCCGTTTTATTTGTGGCGCATGCAGGCGAAGCGTCGCTCGAACGGCTGGAGACGATCATGAAAAAAGCCATTGCGAATGGATGCGCTAACGAAACAGGGTCGGGTCGGCCGCTTCGGGCGGCGGCAGTCGCCGCCATCCTGTGCCTGACGGTCGCCGTCGGTCGCGCGGACGACGACCGTGTTCAGCGCGAAGCCGAGCGGCTGCGCTCCACGCTGGAAGGCGGGACGATCGTGTTCAGCGGCGACCAGATGGACGTGCGCACGTTCGTCAAGATGGTGGGCGGTCATACCGGCCATACCTTTGTCGTGGACGACAATGTCGAGGGCCGTATTACGGTCGTCTCGCCGCGTGTCAGCAAAAAGGACGCCTTCCCGCTGTTCGTGTCCATCCTCGAATCGGCCGGCTGTTCCGTGGTGCGCGAAGGCGACTTGTACCGGGTTGTGGCGTTGCCGCGGCGCGGCATACCCCTGGCGCCGGTTGTGGGCGAAGAAGACCCGGCGCCCGAGAGCGGCGTGGCGACCCGCGTGTTCCTGCTGAAAAACATCGGCGCCGACGAGGTGCGGCGCGTGCTGGAAGCCCGCGTTCCGGGCGGGAAAGCCGGTTCGGTGATCGCCTTGCGGGAAACGAACCATCTGATTGTGACCGATACGGTTGAAGGTCTGAAACGCGTTCAGGCGATCATTGCCGAGATCGACCGGCCCGGCCTGGCCCGTGTGACCGAAGTGGTCTCCTTGCGGTTCGCAGGCGCCGAGGACATGGCGCGCCAGCTCAATGCGGCCATGGAGGAAAGCGAGGGACGCGCCGACCGTTTGCGGCGGCGGTTGCCTCCAGCGCCCGGCGCCGGCGCGGCGACGA
Organism: Kiritimatiellia bacterium; assembly: GCA_007133745.1. Classification (GTDB taxonomy): domain Bacteria; phylum Verrucomicrobiota; class Kiritimatiellia; order UBA8416; family SLMC01; genus SLMC01. The sequence continues at coordinate 2,298 of SLMC01000051.1, read as the reverse complement.
CGGACCCCGGCCCGGTTGTCGTGCCGTCTCCGCATGCCAATAGCCTGATCCTCGTGGGCTCGCCAAGTCAAATCGAGTCGCTCAAGGCCCTGATTCTCAAAATGGATGTCGATGCGCCCAGTGTGCGCGGACGTCTGAACGCCCTGTTTCTCAAGTACATTTCGGCCGAAGAGGCCGCCGCGAGCATCAATGGTCTGCTCGCCAAAAGCGCGGGCAAGGAACCGCGCGTCATGACCGAACGCGTCATCGCGATCGAAGCCAGTCCGGGCAACAACGCCTTGCTGGTGGACGCCGCGCCCGGGGATTTCGAAGTTGTCAGAAAACTCGTGGAGCAAATCGATCGCGCGCCCGAGCAGGTCATGATCAGCGTGGTGATTGCCGAGCAGAGTTTCAGCGACGACTTGACGTTCGGCGTCGAAATGGTCGGCATGGACAAGCCATCCGAGTCCAGCACCACGGTCGTCCAGGGGGCCAGTCTGTTCCGCGACGGCGCCGACAGTCTCATGAACGCCGTGCAGCAGGGCGTGTTTCCGCGGGGCATCACGGTCGGCATCGCCCAGCGCCGGGGCACGGATGCGGAAGGGCGCCCCATCATAGGGTATCCCGGCGTCATCAATCTGGAAGCGGTGCGGAAAACCGGCGGGTTCAAGATACGGTCGGAAACCGCTCTCGAAACACAGAACAATCGCGAAGCCAGCGTCAGCATCGTCAACGAGATTCCCATCCTGAAATCCACCATTGCGGGCGGATCGGGCACGGCCCGCGATTTCATTCAGAACATCGAGCGGATCGATGTCGGCATCAAGCTGAGCCTGACCCCGCAGATTGTGCCGGGCGGGGAAGTGCAAATGGCGTTGAATACCAGCATCGAAGCGGTGATCGACCCGGGTCCCTCCGGCCAGTTCGCGCCCACGATCGCCAAGCGCGAAGTTCAGACCACCGTGACCGTGCCGGACGGACGCGTGATCGTGATTGCCGGCTTGACGCGCGAGGACGAGTCGAAAACCGTCCAGCGCGTTCCCTACTTGAGCCGCATCCCGCTGCTCGGCATTCTGTTTCGCCGTACGGTGGATACGAAGGAAAAAACCAATTTGCTGATTCTGGTCACGCCCCGCATTGTGAGTTCCGATGCGGCCGCGCTGCGCGCCGCCGACGATTGGCGCGCCAAGACCGGATTGGAGCAAGCGCCGGCGACCGGGATGGACCCGTAACGGCGGAAGGCGCCGAAAGAAGATTGACAAGTTGAACGTGAAACGTGGAATGTGCGTTCGTATGTTCGTGCATCGCACCGTGCCGCCCGCCGGCCTTGCGCCGGTGGAGGCAAACGTTGAGGGGGAGGCGCTGAGTTGAGTCCTCCTCTCTCAACTTCCTTCACCACCGGCGCAAGGCCGGCGGGATCAAGAAAACGTGCCAAATCAGGAGACAGGCCTTGCTGTCCTTTCAGGAAACAGGATCTTAGCAGGTGGATGCCATGACCGAAAGCGATACACGCGAACAGGCCGGGAAAGCGTTGGATGCCGAAACGCTGATGGCGCTGGCCGAGGAATACGGGATTTCTTTTTTGAGCGCCGTGCCCGACGATATGCTTGATCCGGCCCTCGTGTCGGATCTGCCGGTGGAGTGGGCCCGCGCGAATTTGGCGCTGCCGATACGCATGGGCGGGGAGGGGTGCGCGTTGACGGCCGATCCGCGGCGCATGGAGCCGCACGCCTATCTGTCGTTGCTGACGGGAGAAACGTTGCGTCCCGTTGCGGCCTCCGCCGAGGTGATTGCCTCCTGCATTGAACGGTGCTATTATCGCCGCGACGATTCGCCTGGCGCCTTTCTTCAAGACTTGCCGATGGACGGCCGTGCCGACGACCGCGAAGGCGAGCGGGCGGCGGACTTGTTCGAAGTTTCGGCCAAGGCGCCGATTTCGCAACTGGTCAACCTGATTCTGCTTGAAGCCCTGAAAAAAGGCGCTTCGGATATCCATGTCGAGCCGTTCGACGAGCGCTTGCGCGTGCGTTACAGGGTGGACGGCGTTCTATACGAGCAGTCGGCGCCGCCGAAACGTATCGAGGAGGCGTTCGTTTCGCGCCTGAAGGTGATGGCCCGCATGGACATTGCGGAGAAACGTCTCCCGCAGGACGGCATGGCGCGGGTCCGCGTGGGGGAACGGGAAGTCGATGTGCGCGTTTCCACCGTGCCCGTGGCCGAAGGCGAACGGGTCGTGTTGCGGCTGCTCGACCGCGATTCCGCGTTGCTGCCCTTGGAAACGCTGGGCATGGCCCCGGCCATGTTCAGTCAGTTCAGCGG
>SLMC01000095.1 GCA_007133745.1 Kiritimatiellia bacterium | reverse complement strand
CGGACGAGGACGAGGAAGACAACGCATGACCGGCCCGTCCTATGATCGCGTGGTTGCGATGGGCCGTTCCCGTATCCAGCACGGAAAGGCCAACGACCGCGTTTACCTGATGCATCTGGAGCCTGGCGATACGGCGGATCTGCTGCCCCGCCTGGACGCGTTGGCCATTCGCCATGGCTACTCCAAAATCTTCGCCAAAGCGCCCGTCTTGGCGCTGCCGGCGTTTCTGCATGCAGGCTACCGCGAAGAAGCCCGCGTGCCCCGCTTCTTTTCAGGAAAAAAAGACTGCGCCTTTCTCGGCAAGTATTTCGATCCGGCCCGCGCCAGGGACACGCGCGCGACGCGCAGGCGCGAGGTTTTGGAAGCCGCGCTGGCCCGCGCGGCGGATCCGTCGAAACGGCCGGCACGGCAACTGCCCGCCTCGTTTTCCTGGAATCTGGCCGGACCGGCCGACGCCAACGAACTGGCCCGACTCTATCAATCCGTTTTCGAAACCTACCCTTTCCCCATCCACGACCCGGCCTTTATTCGCCAAAGCATGAAAGATCAAACCGTGTACGGCTGCATCCGCCATCGCGGCGCCATCGCGGCGGTATCCTCCGCGGAAAAAATCGAAAGCGAGGGCGCGGCGGAAATGACCGATTTCGCCACCCTGCCCGACCATCGCGGACGGGGCCTGGCGCAAGTTCTGCTCAGACGCATGGAAGACGCCATGGCCCGGCAAGGCGTTCGCACCGCCTATACCATTGCGCGGGCCGTTTCGGCCCCCATGAACAAAACCTTTGCCTCCATGAATTATCGCTATGGCGGAACCCTGATCAACAACACTCAAATCTGCGGGCGGCTGGAAAGCATGAACGTCTGGTACAAAAGCTTGCATTGAACTCGATTATGGGTTTATATGCCTGATTCTCGATTGTACGAAAAAGGTAAAGGAACGCGCGATCATGGACGGCATCAGGCACGAACGCTTTCACATCAAAACACTGGACGAACTGCGTGAAAAAACAACGGCTTTAGGCCTCGACATTCCGTTGAGCGAAGACATTGCCGCGCTCGGAAAGCCACTGGCCATTGCAGACAAAGGCGTGCCCAACCGGTTCGCCGTGCATCCCATGGAAGGATTCGACGCCAACCCGGACGGTGCGCCCGGCCCGCTCGCTTTCCGGCGCTATCTGCGATACGCCCGAGGCGGATTCGGACTGATCTGGATGGAAGCCACCGCCGTCATGCACGAAGCGCGTTCCAATCCGTGCCAACTCTATCTGCACGACAAGAACGTCGCAGGCTTCGCAACGCTTGTCCGCGATATCCGCGCCGCCGCGCGCGAGCGCTTCGGACACGAAATCGTCTTGATCATTCAGTTGACCCATTCCGGCCGCTACAGCCGACCGGACGGCGTGCCCGAACCCATTATCGCCCACCGCAGCCCTTTCCTGGACCCCAAGCACAACTTGCCGGCCGACTACCCGCTCGTCTCCGACGACTATCTGGACCGACTGCAAGACACCTATGTCCAGGCCGCCCGGCTGGCGGCTCAGGCGGGATTCGACGGCGTAGACATCAAAAGCTGCCATCGCTACCTGATCGCCGAGCTGCACGCCTCCTTCACCCGCGAAGGGAAATACGGAGGATCCTTCGAAAATCGCACGCGCTTGCTCAGGGAAACGCTGCAACGCATTGCGCGCACCGTGCCCGAGGTATTCGTTACCACACGCATGAACGCCTTCGACGCCATCAGCTACCCTTACGGATTTGGCGTCGACAAGAACGACTACCGCATCCCGGATCTCAACGAGCCGCGCCAACTCGTCGGAGCGCTGAAGACGATCGGCATACCGATTCTCAACGTCTCCATCGGCAATCCCTACTACAACCCTCACTTCGGGCGTCCTTTCGATTTTCCCGTCAAGGGCTCGACTGTGCCCGAAGACCATCCCCTGGAAGGGATCGCGCGCTTCATGGGCATTACCCGAACCTTGCAGAATACCTATCCCGACCTGCCGATTGTCGGATCCGGCTACACCTGGCTGCGGCATCTGGCGCCCTATGCGGCCGCCGGCGCCCTGGAAAAAGGCGACGCCGCCCTGTTCGGCATCGGCCGCGGGGCCTTCGCCTATCCCGACACGCCACGCGATCTGTTGACCGTCGGAAAAATGGATCCCGCGCAATGTTGCGTCACCTGTTCCGGCTGTACGCAGATCATGCGGGACGGCATCCATACCGGCTGCGTAATTCGCGACCGCGATATCTATGCCGAAAAATATCGCCAGGCCCGCCGTTTCGCGCTGGATCATCTGATCGAGGAGGCCCGCCGCTGTCGCGACTGCGAAGAACCGACCTGCGCGTGCGGCTGTCCTGCCGGCGTGGATGTGCCCGCGTTCGTCGGCGCGTTTGCCGACGGCGACATCGCCAAAGCCTACAACACGCTGAGAGCCCGTAACGCCCTGCCGGAAATGTGCGCCTGTGTCTGTCCGTCCGAGGTCCAGTGCGAAGGCGAATGCGTGGAAAACATCTTTTGCAACAAACCCATTCCCATTCGCGACATTCAGCTCGTGACCTGTCAAATCGCGCGCCGCAAGGGCCTAACCGGCGTTCGCCTGCCTTCCGCGTCCACTGGACAGCGCATCGCCATTGTCGGCGCCGGTCCCGCCGGACTGGCCGCCGCCATTACGCTTCTCGAACAAGGGCATACGGTCGTCATCCATGACCGAAGCGAAACGCCGGGCGGCACACCCGACGCCGTGATCCCGCCGGACCGCTTCGGCAACGCGCTTACCGAAACCGAAGCCATACTGGCGCCGGCCCGCAAAGCCAGAAGAATCGAAATCAAGCTCGGGTGCGAACTGGGCCGGGACATTCATTTGCCCGACTTGATCGGCAGCCATCGCGCCGTCTTGCTGACGCCGGGCCTGACCGGATCCGCCACGCTGGGCGGCGGCGAAGGCGTTGTGGACGCCTTGACATTCCTGCGCGACGCCAAACGCGGCGCCATCAAGACCGTTCCCGACAAGGTCGCCGTTCTGGGCGGCGGCAATACCGCCATCGACGCGACCGTGACCGCGCGGCAACTCGGCGCCGCGGACGTCTATCTGGTCTATCGCCGATCTTTCGCGGAGATGCCCGCCTGGCCTGCCGAACGCGAAGCGTTCATGGACTCGGGCGGACACGCCCTGATACTCTCGCAGCCGCTCGGCTACGAGTTCGACGGCAACGGCCGCTTGACCGGCGTGAACATCGCGCGTACCGAATTGAGCGAACCCGACCATTCCGGACGCCGCCGCCCGACCGTCATTCCGGGAACGGAAAGCGTGCTGCACGTCGGCATGGCCAT
>SLMC01000114.1 GCA_007133745.1 Kiritimatiellia bacterium | reverse complement strand
GGCTAGGGGCTAGGGGCTAGGAGTTAGGAGCTAGTGGCTAACGCCTAATCCCTAATCCCTAATCCCTAATCCCTAATCCCTAACGCCTAATGCCTAGTGGCTAGTGGCTAACCCCTAACCCCTAATCCCTAACGCCTAATTGCGGGCGCAGCCCGCCTTAGGGGGACGTTTGGATATCAAGGTGTGCGGGTTGACATGTCTGGACGATGCCCGGAGGGCGTTGGACTACGGCGCCGACTGTTTGGGCTTCGTGCTCTACGGGAAATCGCCCCGATCCGTTTCGAGGATGGATTTCTTGCGTATGCTCGACTTGCTGGATGCGCCGGGTCGCGCGGTGGCCGTGCTGGTCGATGAGTCGCGCGCGTTTGCGGAGCGTTTGGCGCGGGACGGCGCATTGCGCGCCGTCCAGTTGCACGGCGACGAGCAAGCTGCGGATTATGTCGGATACCCTTTTCCCCTATGGCGCGCCGTGCGGTTCGAGGCGGATTGGCCTTGTCCCGATCCCGAGGCATGGTTGGCGGAACGCTTTGTCGTGGACGCGCATGTTGCGGGCCTGCGCGGCGGAACCGGCGTGACGGCGGATTGGTCGGCGGCCGCGGATTTGGCACGGCGTCGGCCGGTGATGCTTGCCGGGGGGTTGACTCCTGCCAATGTCGCCGAAGCGATTCGCCGGGTACGGCCGGCCGGAGTGGACGTAGCCAGTGGTGTGGAACAGGCGCCGGGCCGCAAGGATCCGGCGGCGATGCGCGAGTTCATCCGAATCGCGCGGCAGACGGAAGACGCATTATGACAGGACAACCCGACGAGCAGGGCCATTTCGGCGTCTATGGCGGACGTTACGCGGCGGAGACGCTGATGCCCGCCCTCCTGGCCTTGGACCAAGCCTATCGCTCCGCCATGGCGGACGCCCGGTTCATGGCCGACTTCCACGAACTGCTTCGCCAGTATGTGGGTCGGCCGTCGCCGCTTTACTGGGCGCAACGTCTGAGCGCGCAGGCGGGCGGCGCCAGAATTCTTCTGAAACGCGAGGATCTCAATCATACCGGCGCTCACAAAATCAACAATACCGTCGGACAGGCCCTGCTGGCTCGGCGCATGGGCAAAAGCAAATTGATGGCCGAGACCGGGGCCGGCCAGCATGGGGTCGCCACCGCTACGGCCGCCGCCTTGCTCGGCATGGAATGTCACGTGTACATGGGCGAAACCGACATGGCGCGGCAGGCTCCCAATGTCAAGCGCATGGAACTGCTGGGCGCGCGCGTGGTTCCTGTCGGCAGTGGCACCCGCACCCTGAAAGACGCCATGAGCGAGGCGTTGCGTTCCTGGGTCGCTTGCGTGGACGACACGTTTTACGTCATCGGCTCCGTGGCCGGTCCGCATCCGTATCCGGCCATGGTCCGCGACTTCCAACGCGTGATTGGCGACGAAACCCGTTGCCAAGCTCTGGAACAAGACGGGCGTTTGCCTGACGAGGTTGTGGCCTGCGTCGGGGGCGGCAGCAATGCGGCGGGCATATTTTACGCCTTTCTGGACGATGCCGACGTGCGGCTGATCGGGGTCGAGGCCGCCGGATTCGGCGAGGAGACCGGTCGCCATGCGGCAAGCATTCGCAAGGGGCGGCCCGGCATTTTGCATGGCAGCAAGAGCTATGTGCTGCAGGACGAGCGCGGTCAAATTCTCAACGCGCACTCGATCAGCGCCGGCCTGGATTATCCGGGTGTCGGCCCCGAACATGCGGCGTGGGCCGATTCCGGCCGCGTCGAATACGTATCCGTCACCGATGCCGAGGCGCTGGCCGCCTTTCACGAGCTGACCCGGCTGGAAGGCATTATTCCCGCGCTGGAATCGGCGCATGCCGTGGCCGAGGCGCTGAGGCGGGCGCGAACCATGAACGCGGATCAACGGATTGTCGTCAATCTCTCGGGGCGTGGCGACAAGGATATGGAGAACCTGGGCGAAACCGCATGAACAGACTGGCGCGCACATTCGAGACGTTGAGAACAAACGGACGAAAGGGGCTGATCGGCTACCTGACGGCGGGCGACCCGGACTTGGCCGAATCCGAGAAACGCCTGCGCATGGCGCTGGACGGCGGCGTGGATGTTTTGGAACTGGGGGTGCCTTTTTCCGATCCTACCGCCGACGGGCCGGTCATTCAGGCGGCGGCGCATCGCGCGTTAGCGACCGGTACGACGCTGCCCAAGGTTCTCGAACTGGTTTCCCGATTGCGCCGGGATTATGCGCAACCCATCGTGCTGTTCGGATATGCCAATCCGTTTTTCGGGTACGGTTTCGAAAAACTCGCGCGCGATGCGGACGAGGTCGGGGTTGATGGCGTTTTGGTCGTGGATATTCCGTTCGAGGAACAGCGTGAAATCGTCGGGCCGCTTCATGCGCGCGGGTTGGCGTATATCCCATTGGTGGCGCCGACCACGTCGCCGGAGAGAATGGCCACTATTCTTGAGGGGGCGTCCGGCTTCGTGTACGCGATTACGGTGCGGGGCGTGACCGGTCAGCGGTCCGACCTTGTTTTGGACATGGCCGGGCAGGTGCGCGCCATTCGGGCATGCTCCGATTTGCCCGTCGCGGTCGGTTTTGGAATCGGCAACGCGCGGCAGGCCGAGCAGGCCGCGTCTTGCGCCGACGCCGTCGTGGTGGGCAGCGCGCTGATCGAAGCCGCGCAGGCCGGACACTTGGCCGACAAGGTCCGTGAATTGAGGTCGGCCTTGGACAACACGCGGACGGCGAGCCGTTGACTGAACAGAAGGCGACGAAGGGAATAGAGAGTCCGTAGTCCTTAGTCCCGAGTTCTTGGTCGAAGAATTAAAGAACCACGGGAAACGCGGAAAACACGGAAAAAGGGCGGGTGCAACGTGCGTTATGTCATTCGCGTTTATTCGCGTGATTGGCGCGGAAAAATTGTGGCAAGGGAAGATTAAGGCGAAAGATTAAGGGGTTCGCGTCTTGAGCCCTAATCTTTCGCCTTAATCTTTCGCCTTAATCTTTTGCCTTAATCTCTGGTGGATTGGAACGATGCACGGCTGAAAACAGGGGAGAAGACAGAATGTTCTTAAACGATCCCTTAGCCGCCACCCTTCGTCGCTTACGCTTAATCGTCCACCGTACGCGTCGCCGTACGCGTCGACCGGGACGAGGAAAGATCGGCTGACGCTGACGGGCGACGCTTACGGATTACGAAAAAACACCATCTGAAAAACAAGAAATTTTGATGTTCGATTTTTTGTTTGCGAGTGCGTGGGTGTGTGAGTGTGTGAGTATGTGAGGATGAGAACGATCAACCCTGCCGTCCAGTTCTAGCTTTCCCCACACACTCCCACACCCACACACTC
>SLMC01000067.1 GCA_007133745.1 Kiritimatiellia bacterium | reverse complement strand
TGATGCCGTCGATACGGTTGCGACGAACGGGTTCGATCTGGTCTTGAACGCCCGTACGCGCTTTATCTACAAGGCCGCCATTTTGAATGCGCCTCCGCTGGGCTGCATCAACATTCATCACGGTCTGCTGCCGGAACAGCGCGGGACGATGTGCGATTTGTGGGCTTTGAGCGAAACGCGGCCGGCCGGATTCACGATCCATGCCATGACGGCCGGGATCGATGCAGGCGGCATTCTGGCTCGGGTCGCGGTGTCGGAGGGACAGGACAAGCATTATCCTCGCTACCTGCGGCGGGCGTGCGGCGTAGAGGCCGGGGAAGTCGCGCGTGTGTTGCGGGAAATCGAGGCTGCGGGTCGGCTGGCCGTCCAACCCAATCCGATCCCCGAGAATTTGGCGATGCGGCGCAACCCGGATCGCGGTCAACTGAGGCGCATGATCCGTAACGGCATGCGCTTGTAACAGGAGCGTTTTATGACGAGTCCCGATACGCGTATTGGCTATCAGCCGGGCCGGTCGGCCCGCAACAACGTGATTCAATACATCCGCGACAACGGGGATGCCTTCCCGGATCGTCCGGCCCTGCGCTGGGTCGAGGCGGATGACCTGGCCGCCTGGGGCGGCTCGGTGACGCGGCCTTTGCCGCATCGCGCCATAACCTACGGCGCCTTTGCCGATGGCATGGACGCCATGGCGGGCGGGTTGCACGAACTGGGTGTTCGGGCGGGGGACCGGGTGATCGTCTTCCTGCCGATGGGCGTACCGATGTACACGGCGATGTTCGCGGTGCAGAAGCTGGGCGCCATTGCGGTCTTTCTGGACTCGTGGGCGCGGCGCGCGCATCTGGGCGCCAGCGCGGCCTGCGTGGAGCCGACCGCCATGATCAGTCATCGCGCGGCCTTCGATCTGGTTCGGCCGATGCCGGAATTTCAGACGCTGCGCCATGCCATCATCGCCGGGCCAGGCCGGGATGCGGCCCGCGAGACGCAACTGGAAGCATTGCTCGAAAGCACGGCCCGTCCGCCGACCGCGGCCGTGGCGTCGGAAGATACGGCGCTGATTACCTTTACCACCGGCAGTTCCGGCGCGCCCAAGGGCGCCAACCGAACGCATCGTTTTCTCTGCGCGCAGCACGAGGCGTTGACCGGGGTGGTCCCCTATACCCCTGCCGATGTTGACATGCCGGCGTTCCCCATTTTTTCCCTCAACAATCTCGCCAGCGGCGTGACCACGCTGTTGCCGGCGGTCGATCTGGCGCAACCGTCCGAGCGGGATGCGGCGGCCATGGTCAACCAGATTCTGAACGAGCACGCGACCTGCGCGACGCTGTCGCCGGCCATGCTGCGCGATCTGGCCGGGTTCTGCGCGGCGCACGCGTTGACGCTGCCGTTCCTGCGCCGGGTCGTTTCCGGCGGGGCCGCGATCAGCCGGGACAATGTCCGCGCCTTTACGGCCATTGCGCCAAAAGCCGAGTTGTGGGTGCTCTACGGTTCGACCGAGGTGGAGCCGATGGCGCATATCGAGGCGCGCGCCATGCTGGCGGCCGACACGGACGCCGATGCGGACCTTGTGGAGGAAGGGGTCAATGTCGGGCGGATTCACGAGGGGCTGCGCTGCAAGTTCATCCGTATCGCGCGCGAGCCGATCGCGCTGGACGAGCAAGGCTGGGCTCCGCTCGAGTTGCCGCCCGGCGCCATCGGCGAGTTCATCGTGAGCGGCGATCATGTCTGTCGCGATTATTTCAATAACGAGGACGCGTTCAAAAAAACCAAGATTGTCGATGCCGACGGCTGCGTGTGGCATCGGACCGGCGATCTGGCGCGGTTGGACGAAGCGGGCAATCTCTGGATCGTCGGCCGCATTCATAATGTCGTGGAGCGCGCCGGCCAATACCTGTTCCCGGTTCGCGCCGAGGTGCTTTTGAATCGGCTGCCGTTCGTCAAGCGCGGCGCGTTTTTGGGCATGCCTGATCCGGCGCTCGGCGAGGCGGCCGTGGCCGCCGTGGCGTTGCAGCCGCATGGCGATGATGGCGGGCGGGCCGCGCAGGAGGTTCGGCGTGTATTCGAAAAGAACGGCATTCCACTGGACGCCTTGTATCGGGTCGAGGAGATACCCATGGATCCCCGTCATCATTCCAAAGTGGAGTACGATCAGTTGCGCGAGCGCATCGCCGCGGCCGGAAAGGAGGCGTTACTCGGTGAGTCCAACCTCTGAATCCCGACTCTCGACGCCGCGTCGATGGATGCGCTTCGTGCGCGAACGTTTCCCGCCGCATCTTCATCTGCCGGTGATCGCCCTGATTGTCACGGCCAATGGTCTGATGGGCGCGCGCATGTTGGCGGCGCCGGTGGGCGCGCTTCGGCTGGTCGTGGCCTTCGTTGCTGCCGTGCTGTTCTTTTTCCGGCTGCGCTGCTTCGACGAGATCAAGGACTACAGGGTCGATTTGGAACTCAACCCCGCCCGTCCGCTCGCGCGCGGTCTGTTGACGGTCCGTCAAACGAAGCGGATGTTCTTGATTCTGACCCTGATCGAGCTGGCCGTCGCCGCCGTGTTCGGTTTCGCCGCCTTGTGTGTCCATGCCCTTGCCGTGGCCTACAGCTATCTGATGTACCGGGAATTTTTTGTCGGCCGATTTCTGCGCCCGCATCTGACCTCGTATGCCGTGACGCACACGTTCGTCTCGGTCCTGGTGGCGCTGTCGGTCGTGACACTGGCCACGGGCGTGCCGGCCAGCGGATTTCCGGTCGCTCTGTTCGGGTTTGCGCTGGTCAACTGGGCGTTGTTCAATGTGTTCGAATTCGCGCGCAAGACCTTTGCCGCCGCCGAGGAGACGCCGGGCGCGGACAGTTACTCGCGTCGGTTCGGGCCGCGCGGAGCGGTCGTCCTGTGCGGCTCGCAGATCGCGGGCGCGGTTTTGTTGCTGGCCCTGCTGCCGGCCGGCGTCCTGCGCGCGCCTGTCGGCTGGCCGCCGGCCTGGACGCTGCACGCCGGACTCGGCCTGCTTCCGCTGGCGGCGGGATTCCGGTACGGATGGAAGGCCAATGCGCGCGCGGCCAGGCAGTATCGCGGCGCGTGCGGGTTGTATCAATTGCTGTTTTATGCCCTGCTGACCTGGCAGGGAGGGTGAGCGGGGAGCGGTGAGAAGTGACCAGTGATCTGGGTCCCGTCCTGAAATAGGTTGTCACTTTGACTGACAAAAAAGGGCTATATGCGATAGATGCGTGTACGGAAACGCGGCAAAATCCGAGCAGAGAGAATCCGAGCGGATTTCACATATCAACCCCGAAGGGGTTATGCAACAAAGCCTGGGGCAGCGCCCCAGGATGGCATTTCCCCTCTCGCTATTCCCCGCGCC
>SLMC01000261.1 GCA_007133745.1 Kiritimatiellia bacterium | reverse complement strand
TCCGCCGCCGCGCAGCGGCGGGCGGAACGGGGAAGGGTTTTGGGTTGCGCGATGTCCTGGGGCGCTGCCCCAGGCTGACTTGCGTCAGGCTTACAGCCTGAAAAAGGAGATGGAGACCATGGTGTTATGGGGAAACGGGATACGGCGCGCATGGGCTGTCCTGCGGACGGCGTGTTGGATTGCGCTTGCGCTTGGTTTGCGGGCGGAGGCGAGCTATGTCTGGGTGGATTTCGAGGGAGACGGCGAAACCAAGACCGGCTACGCGTCGGAAACGAATATCCTGAGCGGGCTGTCCTGGGAACTGACCGATGTCCTGATCGGAACACTCGCGGAGGACTGGAAAAACGGCGCGCGGTCGGCCCGCCTGCGCGGGCACGGCACGTCCGTCATGACCCTGCTTGACGATCTCTCGAACGGGCTAGGCCGCATCGCCTTCAAGTACCGCCGCTACGGTACGGATGCGCAACGCGCCTGGCAAGTCGAGTACAGCGTGGACGGTGGCGAAACCTGGACGCCAGCCGACGTCTCGTTCACCGCGCCGGAGAGCGACGATGTTCAAACTTTTTCGGCGGAAATCAACGTGTCGGAACCGGCGCGTGTTCGCATTCGCGCAGCCGAATCGACCGGCACGACCAACCTCAGACTGAATATCGACGACATCCTGATGGTCGCGTACGACCCCGATCCGGCAGCGCCCGTCGTTCAAACCGGTCCGATCGCCGATATCGGACCCGACTCCGCCACGGCCGGCGGCGTCCTCGTCTACGACGGCAACGCCGCCGTCATTGAACGCGGCGTGGCGCTCAATACGACAGGCGCCCCGTCAACCAACGATACCGTTTATGTCGCCGAATCCGGCAACAGCGATTTTTCGGTGACGCTGTCGAATCTGATTGCCGGAAAAAAATATCATGCGCGCGCCTATGCCGTCAACAGCGAAGGCGTCGGTTACGGCTCGGAACAGCCGTTCTATGCGGCCCATCTCGCCGGGCCGCCCGTCGCGCGGCCGCCGACCCTTCTGAAACGCAACAGCTTTCGCCTGCGCTGGACAGCCATGGCGGGAACGAAAAGCTATCGGCTGGATGTGGCCCGAGCGCCCTGTTTTTCACGAGGCGAACACATCGTGGTCTTTCGCGAAACATTCGGCTACGTCTCGGCCACCGCTCCTGTCGCTACGCATTGGTACAACGGCGGATTCGACAACGCCTACGCCTTCGGCGCCGGCGGCGCCGACCATCCTGCCGACATTCGCGTCACCTCCATCTCATCGGGATATGAAAACCCCGCCGGTTATCCGGCCTCGGGATGGGCCAACGTGTTTTTTCCGGGAGGCGAAAACGACTACGGATTCGGAATCGACGGCATCGAAGTTCCCGGCAACCGAACATACCGACTGAGCTTTGGCTACAGCAAGGAAAGCGCAACGAACAACGCGGCCTTTGCCGTGGCGTGGTCGATCGACAACGGCGTCTCATGGCATCCGCTGGGCCTGAACGATCTTCCCGACAACAACGCCGGCACAGGCTGGTATCCGATCCGAACGGTTGCCTGGTCGCCCGGGACGGAAGAGACCGTCTCGCTAAGTCTGCGCTGGATTACAACCGGAACCCTTCGAATGCGCATAGACGACGTTGTGATGGAAAGCGACGGCGGATGCGATTCGCTCCTGACCGATTACAACAATCGCTCGACAACCGATACCAGCCACGTGATCGAAAACCTTGAACGCGGCCGCTATTTCTTTCGAGTGCGCGCGGTCGGGGCCGACTATTGCGTGTCCCCCAACTCGAACATCCGGGCGTTCGGCGTTTCCCATGGCACCATCATCATGGTTCATTAGCGCCTTAATCACGCCGTCCCGCCGAAAAAAACAAGATATTGGATGCGTGATTGTTTGTGAGTGTGTGAGTACGTGAGTGTGTGGGGAAAAACTCACATACTCCCAAACCCACATACTCACACACCTGGGTTGCGGGCGACAGCCCGCCTTAGGGGCTAGCGCCTTGAAAGGGATAAGGGAAGATTAAGGCGAAAGATTAACGTTGGGGGGGCTGCGTCCTCCTCTCTCAACTTCCTTCACCACCGGCGCAAGGCCGGCGGGATCAAGAAAATGGGCCAAATCATTGCCCCCGAACCCTTGCCCCTACTCGATCCGGTCGGCGCAATCCTCGAGCAATAGCCGCAGCTCGGCCAGACGCCGGTCGGACGTTCTCGGCAAAGCCGCCCAGATCGGATCCGCGACCGTTTCACGCGGCACGAAAGGCTGAAGCACATAGCGACGGGCGCCCCCGATCAGATCGCCGATCGCGCGCATGCGCGCATCGCTATGAAACGGCTCGACAACCGTCGTGCGAAAACAGTAGTCGCGGGCGCCGCGCTTGATCAAACCGATCGACCGAAGCATGCGCGCGCCATCGTCGAAACCCGTCAGTTCGCGATAGCCGGGCAGATCCGCCTTGACATCCATCGCCACATAATCCACCAGCGGCAGGCATTGTTCCAGCATGTCGGGATTCGACCCGTTGGTATCCAGCTTCACTGCCCAGCCCCGCTCGCGAAAAAAAGCGATACACTCGGGAAGTTCGCTCCGCTGCGTCGGCTCGCCACCGGTAATCACCGCCGCGCTTACCCAGTTTCGCGCAAACTCCCGACAAACCTCGTCCAGCCGCAACCAGGGCAGTCCGGGTCGATCGGTCGGGATCAGCTCGGAATTATGGCAGTAGCGACAGCGAAAATTGCAGCCGCCGACAAAGAAGACCGCAGCCAATCGACCGGGAAAATCAATCATCGACGGCTGACGCTGAAACGCGCGGAACGGCGATTCGCCGACCCCCGCCTTCGCCCGGTTCGATGCATTCATGACAAAACCCTGGTTGCTGTGAACATTATTCTTCAGTACAGTAGCCTGACGCAACAAAGCCTGGGGCGCTGCCCCAGGCTTTGTTGCATAACCCCTTCGGGGTTCCAAAAAGGCCACCTCAAATGGTCAAACTCCATAAACCCTTCGGGTTGACATGTGAAATCCTTTCGTATTCATGAAACCCGCTTTTGTCAACTCATTCATTGGACTTTTTTGTCTTGCCACAAACTCATTACTACGCGTAGAGTGCCCTTAATTTGTCAAATCTTCTTTATGTGTCAAACCAGCACTGGAGAACACACCATGATCGGCAAAAAAATCCGGATGGAAAGAATTCTCGACCGCAACTCGGGCAGAACCGTTATCGTGCCGATGGATCACGGCGTCACCGTGGGTCCGATCGCGGGACTGGAAGACATGCGCACAGCGGTAAGCAACGTGGTGCGGGGCGGCGCGAACGCCGTGCTGATCCATAAAGGCATCGTGCAGGCGGGCCACCGCGAAACC
>SLMC01000033.1 GCA_007133745.1 Kiritimatiellia bacterium | reverse complement strand
TTAGTGCCTTAATCAAACCGTTCTGCTGTAAAAAACAAGAAAATTTAGCGAGGCATTTCACGGTAATCCAGGCCAAGAGGTCAGAGGACAGAGGTCGGAGGTCAGTTTCTTAATTTCTGACGAAAGCAACCACAAAATAACGCCTGGGGCGCGGGGAAAAGGGGTGCACAGGATTTAGGTATTGACGCGGCCGGAGCCTGTTCGAATGCCAAGGAAACCGCGAGTTGAATATGAAGGGGCGGCATATCATGTGATGTGCCGCGGAGACCGGCAGGAACCAATATTCCTGGGCGGTGCGGATCATGGGCAGCGTGGCGGTTGTGATCAGTTTCATGTAGGTCGGCCAAGAGGACACCTGGTGATTGATGAGGTCACCGGTATTGATGATGAAGGCGGGGCCAATATCCAGGGCGGCCAGTTCCTCCAGCACGACGCCTGCGCCCTTGTCGGTCTTGGCGTCCACAAAGACCTTGCCGCTCACCGTCTCGGCGGCCACGCCCGGGAGCGCCGGGAGCGCCGCCGCCAGCAGGGCTGCGGTCTTGGTGATCTCTTAATTAGCAAGGCCCTTGACCGGTTGCCGGGGGATGTGTATGCCCGAATTCTGCGAAAGCTGAACGCGATTGAGGCGAACCCGCGTCCGAATGGGGTTGAAAAAATGTCGGGATCGGAAAACCTTAGTGAAAAGATTTTTTTCAGGGGTTTATCATGGCGCACCCGGAGAGATTCGAACTCCCAACCGTCTGATCCGAAGTCAGATGCTCTATCCAATTGAGCTACGGGTGCGCAAAACGACCAAAGACAGACACTATCCTACATGGGCAGCCATAAGCCAAGCAAAAAAATTCTCGACAAGGCCGGGGCATACCGCTAGTTTGCCGACCATGAACAACCGAACTCTTGTCATTCTGGCTGCCGGCATCGGAAGCCGCTACGGCGGCTTCAAGCAGATGGACCCCGTCGGGCCTTGCGGCGAATTCATCATCGACTATTCCATCTACGACGCCATACGCGCGGGTTTCAACAAGGTCGTCTTCCTGATCAGCCGTAAGATCCAAGAGGACTTCAAGGCCTCGATCGGCGCGCGCGTAGGTCGGCATGTGGCCGTGGAATACGCTTTTCAGGAACCGGACGCCGTGCCGGCATGGTTCACGCCTCCTGCGGAGAGGGAGAAGCCCTGGGGCACCGGCCACGCGCTCCTGGCCTGTCGGCAACATGTCGACGAACCGTTCGCGGTCATTAACGCCGACGATTTCTACGGCGCGGAATCCTATCCCGTTCTCGCCGACTTCCTCGCGGAAACGGCAACGGACGAGGCGTTGCACGCCATGGTCGGATTCACTCTGAAAAACACCGTCTCGCAACACGGCCATGTGGCGCGCGGCATCTGTCACGCCGATACGGACGGCCTTCTCGATACCATCGTGGAACGGACCCGCATCGAATGCCGCGCGGACGGAATCGGCTATATCGAAAAGGACGGGCCCTGGACCCAGCTCTCCGGCAACGAGCTGGTCTCCATGAATTTCTGGGGGTTCAAGCCGTCCATCTTCGCCAATCTTGACGAACAGTTCGGCCTGTTTCTGAAAACCTCCGGGAACGACCTGAAAGCGGAGTTTTTCATTCCAACCGTGGTCGATACGCTGATTCGGAAGGGTATCGCCCGGGCCCGGGTCCTGCACTCGTCCGGCCAGTGGTTCGGCGTCACCTATCCTCAGGACAAGGAACCCGTAGTCGCGCGCGTACGTGAACTGTTGCGCGCAGGAGCCTATCCCGAGAATTTGTGGGAGGAAACAGCATGAGAGACAAACAAGCATCGTTTCTAGCGGCGGTTCTGGTCTGGACCGGGTGCGTTGCGGCGGGCGCACCCGCGATAGCGGCCGACAAAACGCAGATCGAGGGCGAAGCCGCCCTGAAAATTGCCGGCGCCCATGTCTGGCGCGGCGAAATCGTCAGCGACGATCCCGTTTTTCAGCCTTCGATTTTTCTGGATTTCGATCCGTTCGCTTTTTCCCTGTGGGGCTCGTGGGAATTGGAGCACAGCGCCGACTACGCGCAACGGTCGCGCGTCAACGCCACGGTGGACCATCTGCATGAAAGCGGAGAGCACATTTTTCGTTCCGGGCTGACCGCCTTCATTTACCAGAACAGTTCGCGTCACGCCCTGAAAAATACGGTGGAGATATTTTTCGCCTACACGCTGGGCCGCACGCTCATGCCCACCCTTGCGGCGCACTACGACATCGGCCATTTCAACGGACTGTACCTGTTGGCGTCGGGAAGCCATCGGTTCGAGCTGATCGCCGACGCCATGGCGCTGGATCTGCGGGTCGGGGTCGGCTGGGGCGACCAGCGCTACGCGCGCGACACGTTCAGTCTGCCCCGCTATACGCGCGACGAACCCGATTTCGAGCCGACCGGAGCGGCCTTTCTCGACATGACCTTCAGGGCGGAGCTACCGCTGCGTTTTTCGGAACGATTCAAGGTTGTTCCCGGCTTCGCCTACATGCGCATGCTGAACTCGGACATTCGGCAGGCGCTCGACAACGCCGGGCTGGACGCCGATAACGCGAGCGGCAGCCTCAGCCTGATTCTGGAGTTTTAGGGTCCTTTGCCGACCGGTAAAAGGCGGGCAAAACCAGCATGGCGGCGGCATAGCCCGCGCAGACGCCTAGGGTCAAGGTCAGCCCGATCGAAAACAGGGCCGGATGCCGCGCGAACAGCAATGTGCCGGACCCGACGACCGTGGTCGCCGCGGACAGGGTCACGGCGACCCCCGTGCCGCTGTCCAGCCCGCGCTCTCTGGCATAGGCGACAAAGATGCCGTAATCCATGCACAACCCCACCACAACGATGCCGGCGATCATATTGGCGACGTTCAGCGCATGACCGAGCACGCTCATTCCGGCCAGCATGCACAGAACGCCGGTCGCGGCCGGCAACGCCGCTGCCAGGCTCAGCTTGACATTGCGAAAGACCAGCAGCATGGCCGCCAGCATCAGGATCAGCGCCACCGCGACAATGCGCGCGATTTCGCGCGCGGCCATGCTCGAAAAGGCGTCCCCCAGCCCGCTCGGCGAGACCATGAACACATCGTCGCGTTGCCCGGCGAGCGGAGCCATGAGCCGCAAGGCGTCCTCCGTATCGGGGAACCAGGTCGAGAAATGCCAGCCGAACCGGGTCCGATGCGCGAAACGGTCGCGCAACCGATCGAACAGGATATTGCCGTCCGGGTCCTCGGCAAACGCGGTCGGTTCGCGAACCCATTCGAAAAACGGGACGAACGCGTCGCGCGCGAATCCGTGGCGGGCGCCTTTCGACGCCAAGTCCTCTTGCAGCCGGTTCATGCGCGCACGATCGTTCCAAAACCGAGTCC
>SLMC01000171.1 GCA_007133745.1 Kiritimatiellia bacterium | reverse complement strand
GGGGCCGGTTGCCCAGCCAAGTGAATCGCGTCGGCAGGCGCGGGCCACATGCGGTCCGCCGTCGTGAAGTTCGAACCGACCGGCGTACGGGTGGCGATCACCGAACGCAGACGCAGTTCGGACTTGAGTTCCAGCCATTCCTTCGGAGTGAACAGGTTCGGGCGTTGACGCTCCAATTCACGCCCCACCGCCGTGCAGAGGGCACCTCGCAGCGTTGTCGGCAACAGCCAGGGCAACGAATTACCGAGGTTGCCCGCGCCGGCATACCAACCGCGACCATCCTTCGCAAAAAAACCATGCCGAGGTTCGACAACCCATTGCTTGTTCACGCCGCCACATCCTCGTTTGAACCGAGCGTCGGGACACTCGCCCGTCGCAACTCTTTGGCGATCAAGTGCAAATGGACCCAAGCATCGAGCTCTTCGCAGACTCGACTGTAATCGCCGGCGGACAAATCCAAGCCGAATGAATCGACTTCCTGGGTTGGCATGGCCGAGAACTCCTGGAGCCCTCGACCACTCCGCTTCAAAGTGCGAAAGACATCATGGCGCACGAGTTCCGCCCATCGTGCCGACTCACTCGCGTCGACACGGTTCGGATAGGTGATCATTTGCCGACGGACTTGGGCCAGTTTCGTCGCTGGCAACAGGGAAGTCGTTTCGCAGGCACCGACCCGGCCCATCGCCGCCGAAACCACCTCGTCGGCCGTCTTGCCAGCCGGGGCATGCCATCGCGACCGCCAACTCACTCGTCCGCCACTGCGTTTGGCGAGCACCATCGCCAGGGCGTCTCGCTGGTCCCGCGTTGGCAGGCTGCTCCCCTTGGCCAATCGTTCCGCCGATCGTCCCAGTTCCAATAGGTTGCCCATGCCATCCAGAACGTGGCCGACTCCGACCCCGACCGACAGGGTTGGTAGGGCCGACGCGTCTTGCCAGTCTGCGGGCAGAGCGTTCCCTGGCGCCATCAAATCGAGGAAGCTACTTCGCAGCTTCGCGGCGCAGGCAACTGCAGTTTCCAGCGGGAGAAAGGCGACCACGTCATCGCCGCCAGCGTACAACAAGCTGCCCAGGCACTCTTGCTCGACGATTGTCCTGGCCGCTTCCGCAAACTGGCTCAGGTATTTCGAGAATTGTCGCAACGCCGCCGCATCGGTCAGGTGGCTGAGCGCCGCCCCCATGCGGTCACCATCGGCGACCAACGCGGCGACGTAGGGACTAGGCGCCTGGCCGACGCATTTGCGGAGGCTCTGCACTCGGTCGCGCAAGTCTCGGTAATCTTGGTCGGATTCCAAAGCACCGCGAGTTTCCGTTTCGCCCGACTCGATCAGCAACGCCTCCAACCGCCCATCCAGGAAAACCTGCGCATCGGTGTGGAAGGCCCGGCCGGCCGGGAGATCCTCGCGGTCTACCCGACCGAAGAGCTCTCGAAAAACGCCGTGTTGCATCGTCCGCTCCAGGTCTTGAATCAACGACTTGGTCTCGGCAATGGCTCTCGCCGACGTCAACCAACCCGCCAGCGCAATGTTACTGATCGGCACGAATTGTTCTGGTTGGCCGCCGGCACGTTTGACGACACCGACGGCGTCCAGATTTTCTGCCTGGGGGATACGGTACTTTCGACGCGTCTGCTTGCTCTTGTCGGCTGGTCGAAGCACGCTGACCCGACCACCATCGAAGCTCGACTTGGGGGCACCCGGGCGATGATGTTGATACTGGCGGAACTCGCGTAGGTTCTTGCGGGCGGCCAAGGTTCGTTCCAGCGTTTCACGGACCTGTGCGAACGATCCCTCTGCCACCGGCGCGATGGCGGCATAGAACTCGAGCAGGCTGTCGATCTGTTCACGCCACACCGGCTCGACTCGCGGCCAATCGATCAGCCCATCCGCTTGGCCGCGAGCTTGCTCGGCCAGCTCTGACCAACGCAGCTTTGCCTCTGCTCGCGCGGCGTGAACGCAGGCGATGGCTTGTTCGTCACCTTCCGCCGTGGCGAGCAGTTTATTCGCAACGGCGAGAGGAAGGTTGCCGTCGGTTCGACGCATCGCATCACACGGCAACAATTCCGCGTCACCGCGATCGACGGCGGGAAAGATCAGTTCGCCGTTCGCTTGATCGATCCCGCGCGCGGCGGCGCGAGCGATTTCGCTGAGCAAATGGCTACCGAACCAGAGGTCACGAGACCTTCGTGCCTGGGCGATGAAGTCCTGGACCGGACCGATGGAAATGCTGATCAAGTAGGTGTTCACGTTGAGCTACTCCGATTTGCCCAGCATTCGCACGCTGGAATGTTTCGTGTTCAGCCATTCGAAGAAGGCGGTTCGCAATCGGTGGCCGCTGGGGGCTGCCTGGCCGATAGCGAGCGGATTGAACTTTGCCGAATCACCCGGCGCCACCAACTCATCGAAAGCAGCCGCCGAACCTCGCAAGGCGTAACCGTTTTGGATCGCGATGACCTGCCCTGCTTCGGGGTAGCCGCGTCCCAACCAGAGGGCGATCGGAACGAACTTGTCATCGGCCAGCGGCATGCCGACGACGACCAGCGGACTCGCCAATCGATCTTGGCGACCATCTGGCCCCTCCCAATTCAGCTCAAAGTTGCTCGGTTCAACCAACCGATCTCCGTTTCGACCTTGGGTCTGGAACTGCGCCAGGATCGGTAGCCCGAAGGCGGCCCGGGGCCAGACCGGCGTCGCGTTGTGTTGGGGCGGATGAGACCATCCCGACTTGGGCGTGGGGCTCAATTGGCGAACCTTATCCGCCTCGGGCCAATTGCTAATTGACGGGCGGTTCCCCGCCCCACGTCGTCTGGCGAAATTGGGATCATGGTCCCCCAGCTTGCCGGAGCTTGGCCCTTGCTGGCGAAACTCGTTCAGCCACCCAAGCGCCGTTGTCCAAGCGTTCGCAGCGTTCGCGGTTGGCGAGCCCACCGCGATCTGGGCCCCGCGCAGTCGCGGCCAATCAGTCAGATTTTCGGCGGGCACAAACGCGTCGGGGCCGAACAGCCGTCGGAGCTCATCCTCCGTCTTCGGAGCCGCCACCGGCACCAATTTACGGCTCTCATCACAAGCCGGCGCGATTTTTCCGAGCCCCCGGCGGGGGCGTGAACCGTAGCCGCCGAAACAGATCCAGGCGGCCAGCGTTCTTTGGATCTCTTCGTCGAGCCTCGCGGGGTACTTCAATGTCAACTGGAACTCGAGACCAGGCCTCCTCCGCTCAGCTGGCAATGTACCATCTCGCTGCTTTCGCGCGGGCCAGAGTGCGTAGGCCCCCGGAGCGGTCCAGCCGACGTCCTCGCTATCGATGTCATTGACTGCCGGCTGTTCAGGGACTCGAACGGAAACGCGGACCGTGGACTTCGTCACGGCGGGAGGGCTGTCGCTGC
>SLMC01000267.1 GCA_007133745.1 Kiritimatiellia bacterium | reverse complement strand
GCTCGCCCGATAACCACTGTCACAGTAAACAGCCACAGGTCGATTTTTATCGAGACGTTCGGCCTTCTGACTAAGCTCAGGCAGGAAGATGTAGGTCGAACCGGGGACGTGCCCGGCTTGTCGCTCGCCGGGTGTCCGCACGTCGAGGATCTGTAACTCCGTCGGTGGCAGAGCCGCATTCAGTTCGTGGACCGGCATCTGGCCCATCTCGGTGATTGGCAATCCCTCGTTATTCCATGCCTCCATACCACCGAGCAGGTAGCCACCGAATCGGTAGTACCCGACCCGAATGAACTGCCGCTGTACCTCGGGCAGGTCGGTGTCTTGGGGCAGGACGAGAAAAATCGGCTTCTGCGGGTCGAGCATCCAACCGGCCCAGATGGAGAGTTCCGCTCGCGGCCCGATGTTGAGCGCGCCGGCAATGTGTCCGCCGCCAAACGATAGCATTTGGCGATTGTCTACCAACTGCACATCGCCCTGGCTGACAGCTTCTTCAAAGACTTTGGGAGCCATCGGCGGACAGGTCGGTAACCGTCCCAAAACCGTCGGGCCTGCCGTGTTCTCTTGCTTCATCCGTGGGTAGTAAACCGGTTCCGGCGGGGCGGTAAACAGGACGTATTCGCTGAACGCAGCTTCGTCCTTGAACTGTAGGGCGGGGTTGTTTTTCCGTTCGTAACCGATGGTGGTGACCAAGCGGTCACTGATGTTTGCCCCACACGGCGACCCGGTCCCGTGGGCCGGATGGACACGTACCGAGTCCGGTAACGCTAAGTAGAACTCATAAATCGACTCGTAGAGCTGCTTGACCAACCCGGTGGTCTGGTCGTCGCCCAACAGATCCGGTCGGCCGACCGAATTGGCGAACAGACAATCGCCGCTGAAGATGGCAAAAGCCTGATCCGGATGGTTGTTCTCCGAGACTAGGTAAGACATGTGCTCCGGCGTGTGGCCAGGAGTATGCTTGGCGGTCAAGATCACCCGCCCCAGATCGATCGTATCGCCATCTTTCACTCCTTCATGCGGGAAGCCGTACTCCGGACCGCCTTCCGCACTCACATAAACTTTGGCAGTCCCGGTGCGGTCGGCCAGGCCGAGGCAACCGGAGACCAGATCCGCGTGGATGTGTGTTTCCAAAGTGTGCGTAATCGTCAGCTTGTGCTTGCGGGCCAGTTCGACATAAATGTCGATATCCCGGCGAGGATCGATGACCGCGGCCTTGCCCGACGCTTTGTCGCCGATCAGGTACGACAGTTGAGCCACTCCCTCGGTAAGCACCGTCTCGAAAATCATGCTCGCCGGCGGTGCCGACTGCGGCTTTGCATCGGCCGCGGCCAGGGTGCCCGGCCCTAAAAGAACCGTTCCGATGCCGACACCACCTACCTCTGCGATAAACTCACGACGTGACTTTGACATAAAAAAACCTTGTAATTTCACCGAACGAAGACCGGGCGCCTCCTAGTTCAAAACTGGGATTGAAACGCCATTACCGTCTAAACGCAGCGCCAATCAGGGCACCGATTCACTCCATTTTTTCTGCTTCCTACCCGTTTCCATGCCGTGGCGATCGCAGAATGCTAGCATTCCGTCCGTGGACCTCGACTCCAAGTCGCGAGTCGCATTTGCTCAGTGGTGGCGGTTAACGAGTCATTCCCGTAGATGCTCGATCCTTTCCCGCGAATCCGTCGTTCCCTGCAACAGCCCCCTTCCAGCTACCGCGTGGTGAACCGGTCGACCGCAAAGAGGACCACGATTAAAACGGGCACCCAGACCAGCAGGAATGGCGTGCGCTTCGTCCGGATCAGATCAGGCAGCGTGAGCTTTCCACGCTCGCCCCAAGTATTGATGGTCTGGCTGATCAGGCCCGAAACCTCGGCGAAGAGATACGACCCCAATAGCAGGCCGACGATTCCGCTCAGCACGTCCCAGTTGCCTTGACCCAACGCGGCGGCTCCGGTGCCAGGGCAGTAACCCAGCAAACCGAAGCCAATGCCAAACAACAGCCCGCCGATGACATTTGCGGCATATCGCGTGGGCTTGATATGCAGCTTCACCAAGTTAAACGAATGAAGACAGAAAATCCCGACACAGCCGACGATGATCGCAGACAGCATCACTTTCACGACGGTGAAATCCTCCAACAACAGGGCGCCGATCAGTACGTGATACTTCGCAACGCCTCCCTTTTGCAGCAAGAATCCGAAAATCACGCCGAACAGGACACCCAGGAGCAATTGATTGGAGAACCGCTGCGGCTTCAGCGGATGTTCTCGATTACCTCGAGAATTATCGGCTGACCGCGAATCGGAATGTGTCAGTGAATGTGATTCTGGGGCCATAGCATGTTTTCCTGAATACGACCTTGACTTGCTTCTTCCAGTCTCATTTTCTGAAAAAGACTAAACCCTAAACATCACCATCGCGGTCGCTATGCCTCCGATGAAGAAACAGATGACGGCGATCCATGAACCGACCGACAGCTGTAGCGTCCCACTGATTCCATGACCACTCGTGCAGCCACCCGCCAGCCGAGCACCAAAAGCCATGAATAACCCTCCAACCAGGGCGACCACGAGACGCAGCGACAGGCTGTCGTCACCAAATCTCGCAACCCACATGGGCGACAACCACTGTCCCGTCAGCTCGTTTCCAGTCCAGGCGGCAAGGAATGCACCGACGACCGTTCCCAAAAGAAGCATCAATCCCCAACCGACCACGGGCGGATTTTCATCAAAGTATTTGAGTGATTCGGTGTGTTTCGGGGCAACGCTGCGCCCCAGCATGCCGGCCAGCGCCGCATAGGCTGATGAGGCACCCAGAGGCTTCGCCGAAAAGTAGAAAGTCGCCATCGACAGCAGTCCGATCAGTGAACCGACAAGATACGGTGACCAAGCAGGCCCGGGGTACTCAAGCGGGTCAGTCCCCGGATAGATGGCGACGGCTAAGCCAGGCATGACTGCAATGCCGGAAAGTGTAGAACGTCTCATGATGCATCCTCGTGTTTGATTAACCTTACCGGTCAGTATCCGACGCTCGCTTCCGTTCTCTCGGCTTCTCGATCGAGTATTCGGCGGCCTGCCAAGCTTTCCAGCTGCCTGGTATGTTGTGGACCTCCGAGAACCCGATTTTTTGCAGAATGCTGGCCGCGAGACTCGCTCGGTAGCCGCTGTCGCAGTACACAGCAACCGGCTTTTTCTTATCGAGACGGTTCGCTTTCTTCTCGAGTTCCGGCAGGAAGATGTAAGTTGCACCTGGTACATGGCCGTCCTGCCACTCATCCGGCGAGCGTACGTCGACGATCTGAAGGTCGCGGGGCGGCAGTTCCGCATTCAACTCCTGGACCGACATCTGGTCCAGCTTGGCAATCGGCAGTGCCGTGTTGT
>SLMC01000011.1 GCA_007133745.1 Kiritimatiellia bacterium | reverse complement strand
TGTGAGTTTTCACCCACACACTCACGCACCCACACACTCACAAACAATCACGCCTCCAATGTCTTGTTTTTTTCGGCAGGACGGCGTGATTAAGGCACTAAGATGGATTGCCGTATGAAGCGTCTCGATGTTCGCGCGTCGGTACAAACCTTTCGGCTGCCCGAAACCGTCGCCATGCCTGTCGCCGCCGCCGTACCGGCTGTCCGGGGCGTTTGGTGGCTGCGCTACGGGCGCCATGCCTACACCTTTCTCAATTTCCGAACCCGACAAGGCGTGCGATTCGGCATTCGGCACAGCGCCGTTATCCGACCCGGACTGAGCCGGTTCAAAAAGAACGCGGCCGCGCTCTCGGCATCCTGGCTCGGGCTTCTCGCCCGCCGCTACCATTACGACTTCAACCTGCTTGAAGAAATCATGATGATGACGGTGCCTCACACCGTAACGCCGCTCGGGAACGGACGGTTTCTGGTCAACCTGTGGTCCTGGTTCGGTTATTTCGATATCGATCTGCCATCCCGATCCGTTGCCTATCGGTTTCTGGACGACTGCGAATCCGACAAGGTTCTAGGCTCCGGCCAATGGCACGATTCGTCCTCCGGCATGCTTTACGGCATGACTTGTTCGCTCAAGGATTCTTTCGCGCGCATCGCGAAACCCGATATGGAGGTCGCCTGCACGCTGTTCCGGCGCAAACCGGATGCATCGGACTCGGAAACCGTCTGGCAAGGGCCGCTCGCCGACTTCATGCACGAACTGGTCGTCAATCGCACAGGCCGATACGGCGTCGCCTGCGAGCTCGGCATGATTCGAAACGCGCGGAACGAAGCTGTTCCGTCGCGCGTCCTGATTGTCGACCTGACCAGCGGCCGACACTGGCGCCTCGACCGATTCAACGTGGCGGCCCATGCCCAGTTCGACCCCGACGACCCTGACGTCGTGTATTTTTCGAATCATAACTTTCAGTTCGTGCACAGCAGCCTGTTCGCCTTGCTGAAGCGAGCCTCGTACGGCATCCGCTTCGAAGGGCCGGCCTCCGTCTTCAAGTACCGACTCACGCCCGACGGACCGCAGGAAGAAGGCGTCTTCACCCGACCCGACTTCTTTCGGCTGACCAATATGCACGTCTTTCGACATCGCGGCCAAAAACTGCTGGCCGCCATGGGGTTTCCCGACGAGATATTTCTGGCCGATGCCGACACCATGGAATTCGTCCGCAAGATCACGATTCGCGATCCGAAGTCCGTTTGGCATCCGGGCCCGAGCCGTCCCGCCCTGATCGGCACCATGGTTCCGACGCCCGACGGCGAAGCGCTGCTGGTGCATACCACCCGTTCCCTGCAAACGGCCGATCTGGCCACCGGTCGCTGCGAAACCGTGCTGGACCATGCCTTTCTGCATACCTGCTCGAATCACATGATCGCCATGTCCGATACCGAGAGCTAACGTCGAGAAAGGAACATCTCCATGCGCATCGTTTCCGCATGCGTCCACGAGTTGAACATACCGTTCGCCGAACCGTTTCGCCACACGCTTGCGGAACGAGCCTGTTCGGACTCGATTCTGGTCCGGCTCGCGACAGATACGGGCGCCATCGGCTACGGCGAAGCCGTCCCCCGCGCTTATGTTACCGGCGAAACCCCCGCGACCTGCGTGGCCGACATTCGCGCTCTGCTCGACACCTTGAATCTCGACCCCCTGAGACAGGACGACGCCATCCCGACGCTCGACACCTTCGCCCGTTGTCTGCCCGCCGCGGCGGGAGCCAGCGCCCGGTGCGCCGTGGAAACGGCGCTGACCGACGCCTGGCTCCGCGCGCGCCATCTTTCTTTTGCCGCTTTGCTGCCCCCGCAAAGAGACGGCGTCGTCTATTCGGGCATTATCGGGGCCGGGTCCATGGAACAAACCGAGCAGGCCGCCGCCCGCTGCAAGGCCATGGGGTTCGCGCATGTCAAAATCAAGGCCTGCGCCATGCCGGATATCGAAAAGATCGCGCGCGCCCGCCACATTCTGGGCGACGCCGTTTCCATCGGAGTGGATGCCAACGCCGCATTCGACCCCGCCACCGCCCGTGCTTTTCTGGCTGCGGCGGCGCCCTACCGCGTGGACAGTGTCGAGCAGCCGATCGCGGCCGGCAACCTGGCGGCGCTGGCGGCGCTACGCGCGGCGTCGCCCGTGCCGATTATGGCCGACGAATCCCTTGCGTCGGTCGAGGACGCCCGCGCACTGATTGAACACCGGGCCGTGGACCGTTTCAATATTCGGCTCTCCAAATGCGGCGGCCCGACCCGGGCGCGCGCCATCGCCGCTATGGCCGTGCAGGCGGGCATCGGTATTCAGGCGGGCTGTCATGTCGGAGAAACTGCCGTTCTGTCTGCGGCCGGCCGCCATTTTGCCGCCAGCCTCCCCGACTTGCTGTACGCGGAAGGATCCTATGGCGAGTATCTGTTGAAGGAAGACATCGGCATCGACAGCGTCGCGTTCGGGCCGGGCGGCAACGCGCCCTTGCTGACCGGGTCCGGACTCGGCATCGACATCGATCCCGACCGCCTTGAACGCTATACCGTTCGAAAAACAAGACTGGGGGCCATACAATGAACCCGGTTCTTAAAGCCCTCTTTCGCATGCGCGGCGCGCGGGCGGCCCGACAATGGGACCAGTCGGCGGCGCACCCGCGCGAAACGCAGGCCGAGCTGCTGATCCGTATTGTTCGCGCCAACAGCCACACCGAATACGGCCGCGCCTTCGGTTTCCGCGACGTATCGAGCGTCAAGGCGTTTCAGCGCTCGACACCCATTGTCGGCTATCCCGATTTGGAACCCTATGTCGAAAGAATGCTGCAGGGCGCGCCCCGTGTTCTGACCGGGGAACCGCCAATCATGTTCTGCTTGACCAGCGGCACCACCGACCGGCCCAAGCACGTGCCGCTGACCCGAGCCGGCCTGACCCACGCGCGCCATGTTTCGTCGCAGTGGCTGTACCGCGCCCTGCTGAGTCATCCTTTTTTTCTGGAGCGTTCCGTGCTTTGCGTAACCGGATCCGCCAGCGAAGGCCGCGCACCGTGCGGGCTGCCATGCGGCAGTGTATCCGGCGCCATCCATCGCGCCATCCCCGCGCCGGTTCGCCGTCTGTTCGCACTGCCGGCCGTCTTGGCCGACATCGAGGATTACGCCGTGCGCTATCATCTCTCCGCGCGGTTCGCGTTGGAACAGGACATCGGCTTCGCGACGACCCCGAATCCGACCACGCTGAGCGCCATCGCCGAGGCGGGCGTGCGCGGACAGGAGGAAATCATCCGCGCCATCCGCGACGGCGTCCCCGTCTCCGAAGGCGCCTTCGCGTTGTCGGCCCGCGCCGCCGAACAGGTGGCTCAATGCGCCCGCGGCCTAAACCCCA
>SLMC01000039.1 GCA_007133745.1 Kiritimatiellia bacterium | reverse complement strand
CTGCGAAGCCAGTTTCCGCGCGATCCCCGGGAACAAATCGGGACGCCCCACATCGCCGACAAAGAGCGTATCGCCGCAGAAGACCGCCGCCGGTTGCTTGCCGCGCGCGGTATCGGTCGCAACATACGAAATATGCTCGGGCGTATGGCCGGGAGTGTCCAGGACGCGGAACGTTATATCCTCGATCTGAAAACTGTCCCCCTGCTTGACGGCCACATGCTTAAACTTCGACTTGCCGGCCTTGGGGGCATGGATTGTCGCGCCGGTAGCCTCCGCAAGATCCATGTGACCTGAAATGAAGTCGGCATGCAGATGCGTTTCAAGGATATGCGTGATTTTCATCCCCATGTCCCTGGCTGTCGCCAGGTATATGCCGATGTCGCGTCGCGGATCGACGATGGCGCATGTATTCGCGCCTGCAATCAGGTACGAACTGTGCGCCAGACCCTTTACGAAAAACTGCTGTACATACATGTCGGTCCCTCCTGTGTGGTTCGCTTCCCTCTTCCCGGAGCCTGAAGGCCTCCCGGCGCCATTATTATGTTTTCAACAATCCATCATCCAGTATTCCACTATCCCGCGTCCCTGCGCAACGCTACTGAGTCATAGTCATTGCATGGCAGACTCCGGGCAGCTCTCGCAGAGATGATGTTGCATCGCTAATCATCCTTTCCAGTTTGCACTTGCTTTCCTGCATCCGTCTCCTTCAATTCCCAGATCAGCATAAAGTTGATGGCGGAGCGGATCGCGACTATGGCGGCAAGCTGGCCCAGGTCCTGCCAGTTCGGGGACACCGCGCTCTTGAGAATGTCGGCTCCAATCAGAAACTCCAGTCCCAGCGACAGAGCATGTCCAAGCCGTATCCGCGTGGCGGTGAATTCTCCGAGGCACTGCTTGGAGAACATACAGTGGCTGACATAGGGAACAAGCGTCCATAGGCTGCCGACAAAAATCACGAGGGTAGCGACAGCTTTAAGAAAATCGGCCGCGTAGAGCACGAGTATATTGACGATGTCATGCATGAACAGTCCTTTCCTACAGATAGAACGAATGAATCAGGCCAACGGCTATCACGATGAAGAGAACGCTCATGATGCTGCCCGCCCGCACGTAGTCCCGGTTGCGATAGCCGCCCGGGCCCATCAGCAAGGCGTTAACCTGGTGTGTCGGCAGCATAAAGGAATTGGATGCCGCGACGGCAACCAGCAGCGCCAGCGCACGGGGCGAGATGCCGGACGATTGGCCGATGGCAACGACCAGCGGAACAAGCAGGACGGTGGCCGCGACGTTCGACATGAACAGCGAAAAGAATGTTGCCAGTATCGCAACGCCGGTCAGGATGACAAGCGGATGACCGCCGTGCGGCAGTCGCATCATGCCGGAGGCAATGAACTCCGCCCCGCCGGTCTTGTCCATGGCCATCCCGAGCGGAATCAGCCCTGCAAGAAGGAAGACCGTTCGCCAGTCAACAGCCTTGTAGGCATCGTCCATCGTCATGACCTTCAAAAGAATCATGGCGAGTGCGCCGCTGAACAAGGCGACCGAAAGGTGCGCGCCGGACAGGGCTAGCACAACCGCGACTGCCGCGCACAACACGGCGCGCAACGGCTTTCGGGCCGACGCTCCTTCCGGCGGGTCAATCGGTGTTAGCAGCGCGAATTTCCGATTGTCGCCCGCCGCGAGCAGGTTCTCGGCAGGCCCGTAGGCGACGATGACATCGCCCACGCCAAGAGGAATATCGGAGAAGTCGCTACGATGCTGTTGCTTGCCGCTGAGAAGAATAATCGGCTCAACCCCATGCGTGTTGCGCAGCGCAAGCCGACGCATCGTCTTCCCGGCGACAGGCGAGCGCGGCGGAATCACCAGCTCCGCGAAACGCGCCGATTCCGGACCCGCCAGCCGCGCGCGAGACGGGGTTGTCGCGGTAAGCGCGTAGTCGGCTACAAAACGCTTGAAGTCGGCTTCGTCTCCCAGCAGCCGGAGTTCCTGTCCTTTGGAAAAGCGCGTGAACCGCCACGGCGCATGGACAACGTCGCGGTCCTGAGCGAGCGAGAGGACGTGCAGGCGATACGTTTTCCAGAGCCCCGCTTCTTCACGTGACATCCCTGCAAGACGACTTCCCGTCGGGATAACGCAACGCCGCATCGTATCGGGAAGCTGCCATGTTTCGATCATCTCGTGTTGCGGCGATTCGGGTGCGTCGCCTGCCTGCACAGCATGCTTGGGTAGTACCCTCCTGCCCATAATCAGGAAATAGAGGATTCCTCCGGCCACCAGAGCCAAGCCGATCGGGGTTACGCTGAATAAACCATACGGCGACTGACCAGCCTGGCCCAGAAGATCGTTGAGAATAATCAAAGGGCCGGAACCTACAAGAGTCAATGTCCCGCCCAGAATGGCGACAAACCCCATTGGCATCAGGAGCCGTTCCGTCGGAATCCGGGTCTTTTTCGAGACACGCAAAAGGGCGGGCAACAGCAGAGCGGCGGCGCCAATATTCTGCATGAGCGCGGAAACGACCGCTGCGGCGGCCGAGAACATCGCGACAATCTTTCGTTCGCTGCTGCCCGCTACCTGCAAAACGGGGCGGGTGATGCGCCTGACAACTCCGGAGCGATCCAGACCATGACTCACGATCATCACCGCAATCACGGCGACAACGGCATTGCTGGCCAAACCGGAGAAGGCCTCCGCCGGCTGGATCAAACCTAGCCACGGCAAGGCCACCATGATGGTTATGGCTATCACATCGACGCGCAGGGCCTCGGTCACGAACAACAGAATCGTGACCCCCAGCACAGCGAGAACCAGTGCGATATCCGGCGTCATGTCCTCTTGGTTACCCCTTCCACAGCCCGTGCACATTGCAGTACTCGCGGGCCGTAATCTCCTTGGCGTCAGTCGCAAAGACAGCTTCGGGCGCCTGGCCGGGTTCGAGGAACTGACGACAGCTCTTGCCGTCGGCAATCACTTCGATCCACTCGATCCAATGCTTGGCTTCCATGGGATGCGCGACGCTGCCGACCTTGATCTTCACGCCGCCGTCTATCTTTTCGATCACCGGCACATGCTTCTCGCGCCCTTCGTCCGAAGTATGCTCGGCCTGTAGCTGCATCGGCTCGTCGCAGCAGACGAGTTCGCCCTCGCCACTATGCAATACCTCGACGATGTTGCCGCACACGTTGCATTTGTAGACTTGCTTTACTTCCGTCATTGTTTTTCGCTCCTCCTTCTTTGCACTGCCTCTACACTCTTCTTTTTCGCTCTCTTGCAGACAGACTGGTCGCTGAATGCGACATCAGCGGCGCAGCAATAGCACGACGACAACGATAACGATAAGCAGTCCGACTGAGCCGCCGCCAATCCAGACTCCGCTGGCAAGAACCGGTGAAAACAAAAAT
>SLMC01000452.1 GCA_007133745.1 Kiritimatiellia bacterium | reverse complement strand
CGGCGCGTGGCCCTCCAGCGATGCCATGGGCGTTTTTCCCTTGCGGCAGGAGGGACGCGCTCTGTCGCGTCCGCTGCAAGGGCCTTTCCGCAACAGAAACTAACTAGAATTGCTGCGTTTTTTCCCAGCGGAGGTTCTGTATTGTGTTGTCTTTCCGGCTTGCGCTTCCCCTCCAAACCGTCATAGTCTTCTGTGAAATCCAATGCCGCAGTCTGCGGTCTTATGCGCCGCGATTCGAGAGCGCACGGCCAGGCAAGCGATCTTTGTGGGTGGATAATCCTTGATATGATTGAATTCAGCAATGTCAGCAAACGCTATGGCCCCCAAACGATTCTGGACGGGGTCTCGTTCAGGATTCATGCCGGAGAACGGCTGGGCATTGTCGGCTCGAACGGCGCGGGAAAAAGCACGATCTTCAACCTGATCGTCGGCGACGGCACGCCGGATCAGGGCGCCATTCACGTGGCGCGGCATGCCGAACTGGGCTACATGCGGCAGGAGCTTGAAGCCGTCGAGGCCGGTTTGACGCTGCTGGAAAGCGTCGCCCGGCCGACCGGTTCGCTGCAACGCATTCACGACGAGCTGCACGCGTTGCACGGCGATTTGGACGGGGCGCAAGCCGACAGCGCATTGCTCGATAGAATGGGCGATCTTCAAACCCGGTTCGAGCATTTGGACGGATACAATCTGAGCGCGCGGGCCGAGGCGACATTGAGCGGGCTCGGGTTCCGGGAAGCCGAGTTCGGCTTGCCGCTCAAAACGTTCAGCGGCGGCTGGCGGCTGCGCGCCGAGCTGGCGCGGCTGCTGACCGCCAACCCCGACGCGCTGCTGCTGGACGAACCGTCCAACTACCTCGATTTGCCCGCGATCGAATGGCTGCAACGCTACCTGTCCGATTTCCCCGGCACCCTGATCATGATCTCGCACGACCGCTACTTGCTGAATACGCTGACGCGCGCGACGCTGGAAGTGGCGCATGGCCGGGTGGAACGCTATGCGGGCAACTACAACGCCTATGTCCTTGAAAAGCGCACGCGCGCCGAAACTCGGCTGGCTTCGCAAAAGAATCTAGACCGAAAACGCCAGCATCTCGAAGCATTCATCAACCGGTTCCGGGCTCAAGCCACGAAAGCGGCCCAGGTCCAAAGCCGGATCAAGGAACTGGCCCGCCTGGAGGATCTCGATGCGATTCCCGCGCCAACGGTCGGCCCGGCCAAAATTCGGCTGCCCGTTCCGCCGCGCAGCGGTCTGGACGTGGTGCGCTTGGAAAAGGCCGGCCTGTCGTACGACGGAACACGCTGGGTCTTCCGCCATCTGGATGTGCGCGTGGAACGCGGACAGAAAATAGCGCTCGTGGGTTTGAACGGCATGGGCAAAACCACTCTGCTGCGGGCGCTGACCGGCGCGATGCCCCTGTCGGAGGGCAAGCGCGTGCTTGGACACAAGGTGGTCACGGGCTATCAGTCCCAGGATTTTGCCGAATCGCTGGATCCGGCCCTGAGCGTCTTCGAAAACGCGCGGGCCGTGTCCAGCTCGCTGACGGAAGGCGAGACCCGTAGCCTTCTCGGCGGATTCGGCTTCTCGGGCGACAAGGCGTTTCAGGCGGTGGCTTCGCTTAGCGGCGGCGAAAAAATTCGCGCCGCCTTCGCGAGGCTGATGATGCAGCCGACCAATTTTCTCGTGCTCGACGAGCCGACCACGCACCTGGACATTGCCGCGCGCGAAACGTTGGAGGACGCCTTGCGCCGCTACGAGGGCACCGTGTGCCTGGTCAGTCACGACGCGGATTTCGTGCGCAACGTAGCCAACCATGTGTGGGCCGTGACCGCGCAAGGGCTGCAACCCTATTGGGGCGGATACGACTATTATCTGGAAAAGTCGCGAGGCCAGGCCCCGGCGGCGCAGCCTGCGGCGAAATCCAGCGCCGCCCCCGACCGCAAGGCGCAGCGGCGGGAACGCGCCGAACAGGTCCAATCGCGCGGCCGGCAACGGCGCGTTCTCAGGAAAACCATGGACAAGGCGGAATCGGAATCGGAACGGCTGGAAAAGGAACAGGCCGATTTGCTGGAACGCCTGCAAGCGGGAACGGTTGACGACTATGTCGCGACGAACCGGCGCCTTATGGCCATTCAAGAGGCGCTTGAAGCCGCATCCGCCCGCTGGGAACAGGCCGCCGGCGAATTGGAAATCCTGGACGGATAAACGGCGGCTTTTGTTTGAGCCTGTGCGAAAAGGTTCTTTTCGGGCAGGAGTGATCAGCCCTCATTAAAAAACACAGCGCCATCCCGTATGGAATTTTGGAACTGCGGAAGATTGGAATGTTGTAAACCTTTGACAGCCAGCGGACGGCGCTTTGTCTTGCGTCTGTCTTTCGCACAGTGGCTTGCATGATCTTCAGGTTTCAGCCCTCAGCCCTTGCTTTTCGCTTCCAACATTCCCCATTCCATTATTCCATGGGATGACAGCGGCCCTTCTTCAATCGCTTCAGCTTGCCGGCCACGCCGACCTTTTGAACCGTCGACATCCGATCCACGAGCAGCGTCCCGTTCAAATGGTCGATCTCGTGCTGAATGATTCTTGCCAAAAACCCTTGCGCATGCAGCGTCCGGTCCTGCCAATCCATATCCTTGTAATGTACATCGATGGCCGCCACCCGCTTGATCCTGACAAAAATCTCCGGAAAACTCAAGCAGCCTTCCTGATCGTATTCTTCGCCCTCGCCTAGCGTCATGCGCGGATTGATCAGGATCAAGGGCATGGGGACCGCGTTCGCGCCCGCAAGCTCGGCGGATCGGGGCGCGCCGGTCGCATCCGCAATGCAAACGGATTCCGTGCGGCCCACCTGCTGCGCAGCCAGGCCGACGCCGCCTTCGGCCCGCATGGTCTCGAGCATGGCCTCGACGAGTTGACGAATGGCGTCGGTCATGGCCGGCACCGCCACGCCGGGCTGGCGCAACACATCCTCACCGTAAATCGCAATAGGCAGCTTCACAACAACAGTTCCTTTCTGGCTCCACAGGGGAAAAACATAGTAGGGCAAATCGCAAGAAAGGCAACTCTTTTTTGAACATCGCATCGGGCGCACTCACTTCTGGCGGTGTCGAGCAGGAGACATGGAAAGATGAGCTAGGGCTTGGGTATTTGGGTATTTCGGAATTGAACAATACTCCTATGCACGGCCATGGCACAAAACTTTTCGCGACTATTGTCGCGCCAGAAATGATATGGCCCAAAGCGAAGGGCGTGGAGCTGAGAGCGTGTGCCCGTATGTTCATGCGTTGACGAATCCATCCGCAAGCTGCGCATGCTGGAGGATGAATTCGCGTGTTCGTGGAGCGGCTCGGCTCTTGACAGGGCATAGCTTTTGCGACGCCTGTTCCCGAGCCGGAAGGGCCGGACGCGG
>SLMC01000158.1 GCA_007133745.1 Kiritimatiellia bacterium | reverse complement strand
TCAACCCTGCCGTCCAGTTCTAGCTTTCCCCACACACTCCCACACCCACACACTCACATACAAGGATTCTCAATGCCAATCGCCATATTCGGTCCCAAACGGCGTTATCTAAGCGCCATTCGCCCCTCGACTAGCATCCTACGCCGAATAGCGCCCTTGCATGGCACGGGCCAGCGTCAGCGGATCGGCATACATGATGGCGCTGCCGGACGGCAGACCCAGCGCCAGGCGCGTGGTCTTGACGTTCTCGGTCTTCAGCAGTTCGACCAGAAACCCCGCCGTAGCCTCACCTGCGCCATCCGTGCTCAAAGCCAGCACGACCTCCTCGAAACCGCCTTGACGCACCCGCTTCAGCAAGGCGCGCACCCGAAGATCGGCGGGTCCGTCGCCGCGAACGGGCGAAATTTTGCCCATCAGCGCATGATAGCGCCCGCGATAGCCGCCCGAGGCCTCGATCAGGGCGATATCGCCGGGATCTTCCACCACGCACAGCACGCGATCGTTCCGCGACGTATCCGCGCACAGCCGACACGGATCCTCGCCTGCCGGAGCGATGCTTCCGCAAAGCGAACAGCAGCGAATCGTTTCCCCCGCCGCCCGCAACGCGTCCGCAAGCTCCTGCAACAGTCCGGTTCGATCCCGCACCAGCTTCAGCGCCATGCGTTCCGCCGAGCGCCGCCCCACCCCGGGCAACCGACTCAGGCACCGCGTCAATCTGTGCAAGGCATCCATAAGGCGTCAACGCGGGCTGACGCCCGCAAGCCAAGTGTGTGGGTATGTGGGTTTGGGAGTGTGTGAGTTTTCACCCACACACTCACGTACTCACAAACTCACAAACTATCACGTCTCCAATTCTTGTTTTTTCGTCGGAAGGGCGCTAAAACAGCCCGCCGAGGCTGCCGCTCATTTTGGACATCTCGGCGGCGGCCTTTTTCTTTGCCGTCCGGAGCGCGCCGTTCACGCCGGCCACGAGCAATTCGGTGAGACGTTCCGCCTTCTCCGGATCGATAGAGCGCGGATCGATTTCTATATGCTTAATCGTCATATCCGCGCAGGCCATCACTTTCACCTTGCCGCCGCCGGCGACATACTCCACGTCCACCTTGGCCAGGGCATTCTGGATATCCTTCATTTCCCCGCGCATTTTAACCGCATCCTTGGCCTTTTGCAAAAAACCCGCCATGATTTAACTCCTTACATCCAGTATTTTCGCATCGAACATATCGAGTGTTTTCTGAACAGCCGGATCGTCCAGCAACCGGGCGGCGTCGGCCCGAGGCGTCTCGGGCTGGTCGGCGTCCGGAGCGTCCGATCCGCTTTCGCCCGATTCTTCAGGCGCCGCCACAGGCCGCTTCGGCTCGACAAACCGCTCGCGATCATCCAATGGGGTCTCCCTCATCTCGAACAGAACTTTCCTGCCCAGCGCATCCGTCAAAGCGCGTTCGAGCGCCGTACGGTTGCGGCCGGACTTGACAATATCGATCTCGTTAACGAACTCGGCATCGAACCCGACGACGACCCGGTCGCCTTCGACGGACAGCGGAACGGCGTCCGCCAATATTTTACGCAACGGCAACGCGCTTTTCCCCGCCCGTTCCCGCACCTTGCTCCACTGCGTCTTCAACCGATCCAACTCCTCGTCGGCAGAGCGTTCGGGAACCGGCTTCGTCTGCGGCGTTTCCCGAACAGCGGGCCGTGCCGGTTTGGCGGCGACCGGCCGCTGCGGCGCCGGCGAAGATGAAGGTTTGGCTGCCGCCGCAGGTTCGGCAGGCTGTGGCGCAGACGATGGCGTTGACACGGACACCGTTCCGTATTCGTCCTTCACGCCGCGCATCGCCTCCAGAACCTGATCCAACGTTGCCGCCGTCGCGGCCCGCGCGCAACGGATCAGGGCCGTTTCCAGCAAGGTGCGCCGCAACAGCGCATAGCGCATGCGCTCTTCGGTTTCCATCAGAATC
Organism: Kiritimatiellia bacterium; assembly: GCA_007133745.1. Classification (GTDB taxonomy): domain Bacteria; phylum Verrucomicrobiota; class Kiritimatiellia; order UBA8416; family SLMC01; genus SLMC01. The sequence continues at coordinate 1,445 of SLMC01000158.1, read as the reverse complement.
CCGATGGTGCGCAAAATCTGATCCGGCGACGCCAAGCTCACCTGCCGTTTCATGCTTTCGATCTGGACCTCCGCCAATTCTAGGCCTTCGGTGACCGTCTCGATATAATGGCAGATCAGCAGGTTCTTGAAATAGTCCATCAAGTCGAACACCAGCCGCTGCAGATCCTTGCCTTCCTCGTCCAGTTTAGCCACGCGTCGGATCAGGTTGGGGATGTTTCCTTGCAGAATCATGGAGACCATGTCCTCCAGCGCCTGGCGGGAGACCAGTCCGAACACCGACAGGACATCCGACTCGTCGATCGTCTTGCCCTTGAAGGAAATCAACTGGTCGAGCGCGGACTCGGCGTCGCGCAATCCGCCTTCGGCTCCGCGCGCAATGGCCAGCAGCGCATCGTCGGCAATCTCGACCTGCTCGTCCCGGGCCACAAGCTGAAGCCGCTCGATGATCAGCGGCACCGGAATCCGGCGCAGATCGAACCGCTGGCAGCGCGAAATGATGGTGGGCAGAATTTTCTGCGGCTCGGTCGTGGCGAACTCGAACTTGACATGCGGAGGCGGCTCCTCGAGCGTCTTAAGCAGCGCGTTGAACGCGGCCGAACTGAGCATGTGCACTTCGTCGATAATGTAAATCTTGTACGGAGCCTTGGTCGGCGCGTATTTCAGGGTTTCCCGCAGCGACCGCACCTCCTCGACCCCGCCGGTCGAGGCTCCGTCGATCTCGATCACGTCCAGATTCGTGCCTTTCGCGATTTCCAGGCAGGAATCGCACTTGTCGCACGGATGAACCGTGGAGCCTTCCGCGCAATTCAGCGCCTTGGCGAAAATCCGGGCGACCGACGTCTTGCCGATCCCGCGCGGCCCCACGAACAAATAGGCATGCGCAATGCGGTTGGTGGCGATCGCGTTCTTCAGCGTTTCCGTCACGTGCGCCTGCCCCACGACATCGTCGAACTGACGCGGCCGCCATTTTCTTGCCAAAACTTCGTATGCCATAAGCCTCCTTGAAATCTACTGTCCAATAAAAGCATTTCGCTGAACGCTTGACAAGTCTTTCTTGAAGCGCTTCCATGCACTGCACGGATATGTGGTTTGGTAGATTTATATTTTCTTGAAAGGGAGCCATTTCATGACATCGCGCGATATTGTACGAAAGACTGTTCGCTTCGAACAACCCGAGCGGCTGGCCTACAGTCTGGCCCCCGCCTACGGCACGGACTTCGCCTTTGCACGGATGCATCCGTCGCCGGACGCGCGTCCGAAAACCGGCATTGACGAATGGGGCTGCGTGTGGGAAAACATTGGCATTTCCAATTTGGGCGAAGTCAAGGAACACCCGATCAAGGACTGGTCCGACTGGGACAGCCTGTCCGTTCCCGACATCCGCGATCCGCGACGCTGGGAAGCCCTTGCCGACGCGCGTGAAAAGGCGGGCGACAAGTTCCT
>SLMC01000173.1 GCA_007133745.1 Kiritimatiellia bacterium | reverse complement strand
GGTTCAGGTCGCCTTCAAAATCGTCTTCGTACAGAATGGGGCCGTCCACAAAGGGGAGCGGATCGAACTTCCAGACGGCAATGCGATAAGGCGGAATCGGTTCCGGGGCCGAAAATCGGCCGCCCTTGAATGAAACCGCCTGAAGCGAGGTCACGGTAGCGACTTGCCCTGCGCCATGCAGGGCGAGTCGGCCCGCTTCGAGCAAAACCTCGGTCTGCTCGCTGGATGTGCGGACTTCGAACCGTGTGCCCAGCGCTTCGATGCGTAGACCGTTCGGCGCGCGGATCGCGAACGGGGCGGTTTTGTCCACGCGTTTGCGGACTTGGCAGTAAACCTGGCCTTCGAGCAATTCAAGCCGTTCGGATCGGGAGGAATCAAGCAGCGCCAGGCGGGTGCCGCCGTTCATGTCGATACGGGTGCCACTGGCGTTTGATAGGGCGAGGCGGGCGTCGGGTTCGGCGGTGAGGACGGTTCCGGGGTTCAGAACGGTTCCGGCGCGCACGGTTTGGCCTTGCGCATCGACAATGCGGCCGACGACCGATATCGCGTTCCACGCGCGGTCGGCCATGATTGGCGTACGCGGGCTTGTTCGGAAAATCAGAGCGCCAGCCGTGATCAGGACCGAAGCGGCAGCGGCCAGCGCGGGCCACAGGCGCAGCCGTTGCCGCCGGCGAAGGGCGTGGTCATGCACGTCGCGCTTAACGCGCGAGACGAAGCGGACGGTTTCATCGCGGATGTCGCGCATAACGCCTTCGACAAAGGGCGTGTCGTCCAGACTCGAGAGAATGTGACCCAACGCCTGGCCTTCGCGCATCAGACCCAAAGCCTGTTTTGCGCGGGCGGGATCCCGACGCAGCAGAGCGCGCAGACGCCGCAGCGTTTTTGCGTCGGGCTCGCCGTCGAGGCATTCGGCCAAAAGCGTGTCGATGGTGTCCATGCTGCATTCTTTCCGGGGAAGATACACGTTTTCGTCTGTAAGTACGGGTCGTTTCCGGTTGCTTCGGCAAATTGGTTTCAGGTTTCGGGTTTCAGGTGCGGAAAATCCTGAAACCCGAACACTGAAACCTGTCTAACCCAATACCATCCCATAGAGTGGCGAACATACCCGCCTTAAGTTTCAATCGTTCAGGTTGCCATATCCTGTCTTAATTTCTTCGAAACGCATTGCCGCAAACTTTCGCGGACATGAAAAAGCTGGTTCTTGATAGCGCCGACGGTTCGGCCCAGTTTGTCGGCCACGGCTTTCATGGTCAACCCTTCGCTGTACCGGTCGCGCATCAGCGCGCGAGCCGATTCGGACAGGGTGGCCAGACATTCGCGCAGGGCATTCACATGATCGGCGCCTTCGGCGGCATCGCGGCTTTCCGGGTCGTGCTCGGAGTGTTCAAGCATGAGGCGCTGCATATAGTTGTCGCGGTTCCTGGCGGTTCGCTTAGCCTTGTTGATTTGGCCCAGCATGATGTTGCGCGCGAAGACCCAAAGCCACACGTAGAAATCCGTGCCCGGCTTGAACTGTCCGATGCGTTTATAGGCGGCAAGGAACGCCAGATGCGCGACCTCGTCCGGGTCGATCTGCGGGGGACAGCGCCAGGCCAGTGTGTTGCGCAGTTTCTTCTGGCAGGCTTCCACCACAATGCCGTAGGCATCTTCATTGCCGTTCTGAACGGCGACAACAGCCTGTGTTACAGCATCGTTCAGTTTTTCCGGTTCGTTTTCCATGGGCTTACTGTGCGTCAAACAAGCGGCTTTGTCAATGGTCGGCATGGACGGGTTCAAGATGTAGCGCGGCCAAGCATTTGCGACCCGAATCGCATTCGGGCGTTCGCGCCTTGGTCCAAGCCAGTTTCCTTTGCGCCAGCCATCCGAAAAGCGCGGACCGGAACGAGCCGGACATATGACGGGGACTTTGATCGCAGCCGGCGCAGACGCGACCGGGCAGGTACGCTTCCTTTTCTTCCATCAGTTCAACGAGGGTATGGGAAGTCAGGTTGCCGAGCGGATTGCGTACGGCCTGATCGTTGCAGCAAATAGAATCGCCTTGCGCCGTCAGGAAAATCTGGGAATTCCAGGTGCAGGGATAGTTGAAGCCGCGCAGCAAATCAAGAAACTCCTTGAAATGCGGGAAAAATCGCTGGTAGCTGAGCTTCAGACTGACGAGGACCCCGTTATGGCGGTTCCATCGGCGATAGGCTTGAAAAAAATCTTTGTACAGGTCCAGTCCTTTCGTTCGATTTCTAATCAGACCGGAACGATTGGATGTGGCCGGGAACAAAACCATCTCGATATCCTTGACGCCTGCCTCATTGGCCAATGTCGTCAGGAAATGGACCGTTTTGTTGAAATCGCGCCGTACGATGTCGCGGTCGGGCGGCGAAATGTGAAATTGCATTTTTTTCAAGTGACCTTCAGCCAACAATTTAAAGGCCTTTTGGAGTCCCTGTACGACCTGATCGAGAAGATGGCGGCCGTTTTCCGGATTGCCGGTCATGATTTGGCCGTAGGCTTCCGGGTTCGGAGTGGGGAACGAGACAATCAGCGTGAGATCATTGCGTACGATGGCATCCAAAACGCCGGGCGACAACAGACGAAATCCGTTGGATACCACCGAAACTTCGGGCGCGGGCACGTTCGGCGCGTTCCATCGGCGAATCATGGCCCCGAACAGGTCCATGCGCGCACCGAAATCCGGGTGCAGGGTCGGTTCGCCATCGCCCGCATTGGCTACGTAACGCACGCGCAACCCCTGTCGGGCGGCTTCCTCGATACGGGCGATTAGTTTTTCCGTAAGTTCTTTAGGCTGAAACTCTTTCGGTCCTTTATAGGTCTTTTTGTTGACGCCGCACAGCGTGCAATTATAGTTGCAAATGCCGTGCGAAAGGCTGTTGTTGATGGATATGGGCCGCCGTGTTTTCATGCCGTTCCCCCCGTGTTTTTCGCGCCTGTTCATAGAGGGAGTACGGGAAAAGCGAAAAGGTTAGAAATAAAATGAAAAAAAGAGAAACCATTGATAGTCTCTCGCTCCCGAAAAACCTGGGCTTGTTCGGAGGCCGGGCTGATTACTGATTACTCTGGTTGTAGCCGAAGGCCGCCTTGGGCTGATCCCGCGCTGGCGACGATGGTTCCGTATTGACAATCCGCCCGCTCTCCAACTAGAGTGTTCCCCGATAACGCCGTTTGGGACCGAATCTGGCGATGGGCATTGAGAATCGTTGTATGTGGGTGTGTGGGTGTGTGGGTATGTGGGGAAAGTGAGAGATGGACAGGCAGGGTTGGTCGTTCTCATCCTCACAAACTCACAAACTCACGCACTCACAAACCCACATACCCACATACTTGGTTGCGGGCGTCAGCCCGCCTTGTTGAGTAAGGAGGAGGAAAACGATGAATATCGAGGTGTATCGGCAGGAATTTTT
>SLMC01000191.1 GCA_007133745.1 Kiritimatiellia bacterium | reverse complement strand
TTCAGCGAGCCGGGCGCCGCGGACACGTTGCGCGAGACGGTCGTTGTGGACGAGGTATTGCTCGATAGCGGCAATATCGCGGGTGTGGACATCCCCGTCTTCAAGGATGTGCGGTTCAAGTCGATAGAGGTCGATTTGTTCGGAACGCCGCCTTGGTATGACGACGCCATGGCGATGCTGCAACGGCAGATCGTGTTGCGAACGCAACGCGAAACCTTGCGGCGGCAGCGCGACGCGATCGCCGAGGAGTTGCGCGTGACCTCGCAGCGCGTGAATCTGTTCGAAAAAGTCAAGATTCCCGAAACGAAGGAAAACATCCGCGTGATCAAGATTTATCTGGGCGACGAGCAGACGGCGGCCGTAGTGCGCGGCAAAATCGCCAAAAACCGCAGCCCGCAAGAAGAGGCGGCATAAGGCGCGCAAGACCCGGGACACGATTTTATGATCGTTAAAATGAAAAAAATTCTGCTGCTCTGTCAGCAGTCGCGGCGCGAGGCGGCCTTGACGGCGCTTCGCAAGCTGGGCGTCATGCATCTGGTTGCCGCCCGCGAGCTGAAAAGCGAAGACGTGGATCAGGCCCGCAACGAGGTGCGCGCCTGCGAACGGGCCGTCCGGGTTTTGGCGCAGCACGTCGAATCTCCCGACCCGTCCGGTCCGTCCGACAAGTCCGACATGTCGGACAACCCGCCGCCCGACAAACCCGATGCCATGATTCGCGAGACGCTGAAGCTCGACGACGAACGCAAGAGTCTTGAGGACCGGCGTCAAACGCTGGCCCAGGAATGGCTGCCGTGGGAAACGCTGGGCGACTTCGATCCGAAAGCCGTTCGCGCCCTCGAGGAACGCGGGGTGACCGTGCGCCTGTTTAGATGTCGCGAACCGCAGCCGCCGCAACCGCCGTCCGGATTTCGGGTTTTTCCGCTGGACTGGAGCCCCAAAGGCGGCATCTACGCGCTGATCGGCGCCGGCGAACCGGAAACCGATGCCGAAGCGATTCCGTTGCCGACCCGTTCGTTTGCCGAGGTTCGCAAGGAGGCCGACGATGTGGATCGGCGTTTGGCGGAAACCCGGGCGAAGCTGAACGCCCTGGCCGCGCAGCGCGCCGTGTTGGAGGCGGCCTTGATCCGCAAGCGCGACGATGCCCGGTTTGCCGAAGCGCGGGCCGGCATGGAGGGCCAAGACACGCTGGCCTGGCTGCGCGGCTATTGTCCGGCCGATCAAACGGACGCGTTGCGTCAAGCGGCTGCGGAACAGGGCTGGGGATTGCTGATCGAAGACCCCGGCGACGAGGATGCGCCGCCGTCCCTGATTCGGCATCCGTTCTGGGTCAAGCCGATCCAGTCGGTTATGGACATGATCGGCATTCTGCCCGGCTACCGGGAGGTGGATATCAGCGCCGTGTTCCTGCTCTTCTTCAGCGTCTTCTTCGCCATGATCGTGGGCGATGCCGGGTATGGCGCGCTCTTTCTGCTGTTGACCTTTTGGGCGCGCAAGAAGATGCCCGCCGCTCCGAAGGCGCCGTTCCGATTGCTCTACATACTGAGCGTCAGTACCATCGTTTGGGGACTGATGACCGGCAACATTTTCGGCATTGCGGCGTTTCCATCCTTTCTCGAGCCGATTCGGGTAGGGTGGCTAGCCGACGCCGAAAACCTGATGCTGCTGTGTTTTTTGCTGGGCGCCATTCACTTGACCATTGCCCATGGCTGGAACGCGCTACGCACGATCAACACGCCGCAGGCCTTGGCCCAGGCCGGCTGGATCGCCATCACCTGGGTCATGTTCTTTGCCGCGCGCACCATGATTTTGAATATCGAGTTTCCCGCGTTTGCCTACGCTCTGCTGGGCGGGGGGCTGCTGGCGGTGATCCTGTTCATGACCCCGCGCAAGCAGCTTAAGACCGAATGGACCTCGCATGTCATGTTGCCGCTGACGGTCATCAGCAACTTCGTGGACGTGGTCAGCTATGTGCGGCTCTTCGCCGTCGGCAGCGCGTCGCTGGCCGTGGCTCAAGCCTTCAACGACATGGCCCTTGGCGACGACATGGGCATTGTGCGCGGGCTGCTAGCCGCTTTAATTCTTTTTGCCGGTCATGCTTTGAACATTATTCTGTGCGGACTGGGCGTGCTGGTGCACGGCGTACGTCTCAACACGCTCGAGTTTTCGGGCCATATCGGCATGCAGTGGACCGGCGTCCCCTATAGTCCGTTCGCGACCGAAAGTCAGGAGGAGACCAAGGGCGATGGTGCGCGTTAAAAGATTTGCGGACGACCCAGCGCGGCAAAGCCGCAACCAAAGAAGATCGAACCGCGAATGAACGCTAATGGACGCCAATGATTTGATGCCGTTGATGCAGAGCAGCTTATGGTGATGGGGGCGTGAAAAACGCGTCAAAAAAACGGTTTTGAAGGATTGTAGTACGGAGGTCGTCCCTCCATTTGAAATATGGAATATGAAATGCGGGCATAGCCCGCGCCAGAATGGAAGTGATCGGTTAACTCACAAGGAGGAAGACATGGAAGAAGCAGTGGTTGAAGTAGCGGAAACAGCGGTGTCGATCGGAACGTCTTTGGGGCTTATGGGCGCGGTGGCCGCGATCGCGATGGCGGCGATCGGGTCGGCGCTGGGCACGGGCGCGGCAGGTTTGGCGGCCATTGGCGCGTGGAAAAAGTGCTTTGCGCAGGATAAGATGGCGCCGTTCATGTTGGTGGCGTTTATTGGCGCGCCGCTTTCGCAGACCATTTACGGCATGATTTTGATGAACGCTATTGAAGATGCCGCCAAAAAGGATGCGGGCAACTACCCGTTCCTGATCGGCGCAGGACTGCTGGGCGGCTTGGCCATGGGCGTTTCCGCCTGGATGCAGGGTCGTGCAGGCGCGGGCGCGTCGGACGCTTTCGCCGAGACGGGCAAAGGCTTCGGCAACTATCTCATGTCGCTGGGCGTCATCGAAACCGTCGCCCTGTTCGTCATGGTCTTCCTGCTTATCATGATGTAACCGGGAATGCGGACGCTAACCACGGCCGGGGATGGCACGAAATGCCGTCCCCGGCCTTTTTTTTGGTTTTTCGGAAAATGATTGGGCACATTTTCTTGATCCCGCCGGCCTTGCGCCGGTGGTGAAGGAAGTTGAGTGAGGAGGACGCAGCGCCTCCCCCCCCAACGTTTGCCTCCACCGGCGCAAGGACGACGGGCGGAACTGTGCATGTACGAAATGGTGGCACGCTCAGATTGAGACCCGCAAAAATAATGGGCGGGAAGCCCATGCCACAGCCAAGGTGGCGCTGGCGAAAGTGGCTCGGGCGTCCCGCCCGTGATCCCAACTCATGGGCGGGACGCCCATGCCACGAAACAATGTGCCCATGCCACGCGTCCGCGAGGACCGTGCGGCATGGCATCGCATCCATTTTGAAATTTGAAATATGATATTTGGGATGCGGCTGAAGGCCGCCTTGGGCTCAGTGAAGCGGGCCGGCGTTTTGTTCCTCAAGCCTGAATTCCACATCGTGCCGGCGCAGGGCGGCCAGAAGTTCCTCTAAATCGCCTTCAATAATGGCGTCCAGATTGTAGAGGGTTAGATTGATGCGGTGATCCGTCATGCGGTTTTGGGGAAAGTTGTAGGTGCGCACCCGCTCGCTGCGGTCGCCCGACCCGATCAGGCTGCGTCGGTTCTTGCCCTGTTTTTCCTCTTCCTCGCGGCGGCGCGCGTCCAGAATGCGCGATTTGAGCACGGTCATGGCTTTTTCGCGGTTGCGATGCTGCGAGCGTTCGTCCTGGCTTTGCGCGACGATGCCGGTGGGCAAATGCGTGACGCGCACGGCGGAATAGGTCGTGTTGACGCTTTGTCCGCCGGGGCCGGACGAGCAAAAAATGTCTACGCGCAGTTCGTCGGACGGGATGTCGATGTCGTCTTCCGGTTCCGCTTCGGGGAAGACCACGACCGTAGCCGCCGAGGTATGAATGCGGCCTTGGGATTCGGTGACGGGTACGCGCTGCACGCGGTGGCCGCCGCTTTCGAAGCGCAACGTGCCATAGGCGTCCGGGCCTTCCACCAGAAACACCGCCTCCTTGACCCCGCCCATGGCACCGGCATGCGCGTCGATCATGCCGGTCTTCCAGCCTTTCGACTCGGCATAGCGCTGATACATGCGCAGCAGGTTGGCGGCGAACAGCGCGGCTTCGTCGCCGCCGGTTCCGGCGCGGATTTCCATGACGGCGTTGCGGGCCGCGGTCGGATCGGGCGGCAGCAAGGCGGCGGTCAAGTCGTCGCGGGCGGTATCGAGCGCCGTCCGCAATTCGCCCATTTCCTGTTCGGCCATCTCCTTGAGTTCCGCATCGGTTTCGGCGGCTTCGATCAAGGCCGTGTTGTCTTCGGTTTGTTTCAGCAGCCGGAAATAGGTTTCAGCCTTGTCGCCGAGTTTTTTCAAGGCGGCATGTTCCTGAACAAGTCGGCGGAATTTTTTTGGCTGAGTCGCCAAGGCGGGTTGCGACAGTTCGGCTTCGAGATCGGGAAGCCGCATCAATTTATTCTCGATAAGGGTTTTGTCTGTCATGGGGGCATCGCCGCAGGCAAAGCCGACGGATCGGTTAGCGCCTTAACCACACCGTCCTGCCAAAAAAACAAGACATTGGAGGCGTGATTGTTTGTGAGTGTGCGGGTGCGTGAGTGTGCGGGTGAAAACGCACATACTCCCAAACCCACATACCCACACACTCGGGTTGCGGGCGACAGCCCGCAACCTGAAGCCGCAACGTTCGCTCCTGCCTGCGTCAATTCCGAAGGGGTCTGTGGAATCACGAGGTACGCCTGAACACTTCAGTGAAATCTGCTAGGCTTCCTTGGCGGCGCCGTAGCGTTTTCTGAACTGCTCGATGCGGCCGGCCGAGTCGATGAACGTGGCGTGTCCCGTAAAGAAAGGGTGGCACTTGGAGCATGTGTTGACGCTCATGTTCTTGACTGTGGACCGCGTATTCATCACGTTCCCGCATGCGCACGCGATCGCGGCATCTTCATATTTTGGATGTATGTCTTTTTTCATGGATAGGGTTCCTCAAGCAAAACGATGCGAAACCTACACGTTAGTTTCGTTAATGGCAAGTCATAAAATCAAGTTTTTGCGAATAATGTTGCGGATGCAAGATGTTTCATGATAGGGATGGCGTTCGCAGTTCAGAATGGGAGGAATCGGATATGCGTCGAAAAGCCTGGGCGACCGGATGCCGAATGGCCGCCTGCACCACGATAGGCGCGGGGTTGTTGATCTGGGTAGCGGGATGCGGCCGGCGCGAAGCGGCGGTTCCGGGAGCCCGTGCCGGACTGGATCGTTTGCGGGACGGCCGTGCGCGCGAAGCCATTGCGCTGCTGGAGCGGGCCGACGAGGAGGCCCCCGGCAACGCCACCGTTTTGTGCAATCTGGGCGTTGCCTATGCCCGGTTGAATCATAACGAACGGGCCGTTGACTATTTGAAACAGGCGGCCGTCGCGGCCAGCGACGATCCGCGTCCGCTAGAGTTTCTTGGGCATGTCCATTTAAAACAGCGCAACTGGCCGTTGGCTCGGGAAGCGTTCGACGAGGCGCATCGGCGTTTGCCGGTATCGCCCCGGCTCATTACAGCCCGCGCGCTGGTCGAATTCGAGGCCGGCGAGTTTCGCCAGGCGCTGACGTTCCTGAAACGGGCCTTGGATCTGGACCCTGATTATCCGCCCGCCCTCTACAATTTGGGACTGCTGTATCGCGGCAACCCCGAAACGCGCGACGAGGCGGAAGACGCCTTCCGACGATTTTTGACCGCCGTCGGCGATACAGAGCCGGGCGAAGACAGTCCCGAGCTTCTGCGTCGTCAGAAAACAGCCCAAACCTTTTTGCAGTCCGCGCTCGATCAACGTCCGTCCGACCCTGCAACGCTCGCTTCCGACCCGGATGACGTTGAATCCGAGCCTGACGATTCCGAGCCGGCAACATCCGGATCCGAAGCCGATTTCGTCGGTTCGGACAGACCCAAGCCGAAGCCCCGGCCTGTTCCTCCTGTCGAAAGTCCGGCTGTCGGATTGATTCGACGCGCGGATGCGGCGATCGCAAAGGAATGGTTCGACGAGGCGCTGGTCCTTTTGAACCAGGCTGTGGAGAGGCATCCCGATCATGCCGACGCGTTGTGGGCTCTCGTGGTGCTGTACGACAGGCATTTGGAATACCGTGAAGAGGCCCGGACCGCGTATGCGCTTTTCCGCGAACGCTTTCCCGCCGATCCCCGGCAAGTATCCGTCAAGCCGAAGCTCCGCCCTGTTCCGCCTCCGCCGGCTCCGCCTCAACCGCAACCCCAGCGTCCGACGGCTCAGCGCAAGCCTCCGTCTCGACCTGCGACTCCGGCTCGCCCCGAGCCGGCGTTCGACAGAAAGCCCGATCCGCGAACGGCCCTTGAAATCTGGGCGCAAGGCCGGAAACGGCACGACCAACAGGATTGGGACGGGGCCATCGCGTTTTATCGCAAGGCGCTCGAATACGATGCCGATCTTTTCAGCGCCTGGTACAATCTGGGCTTGGCCTATCGGGCCAAGGGCGACGCCGTCAACGCCCGGCGCGCATTCCAGCGCGCCGTGAATCTGAAGTCCGGCACGGCCAAAGCCCATTACATGCTGGCCGTGGCCTGTTACGACTTGAAGCTGGCCGACGAAGCCATCAGGCATTTGAACCAAGCGCTTGTTCGCGAACCCGGTTACGCCCAGGCTCACTACCTGCTGGGACTGATTCATGGCGAAAATCGGCGCCTTGCCGCCGCCCGAAGGCATTTCCATCGGTATCTGCAACTGGAACCCGACAGCGCCGCAGCGGAAAGAGTAAGGATATGGATGGAACGCAATGTGGAGCCTCGTTGACACGATTGCCGTAGCCCTAGTGTTGTTTGGAACCGTGATCGGGCTCCAAAGACGGTTGTCGGGCGAACTTGCGCATGTGATTAGCATGATCGTCGCATTGGCCGTAGGTCTTTTCGCGCGCCGGCCGTTAGGGCAGTGGCTGCTGGACCATAGCCGCCTGAGTCCCGCCGTCGCGCAAGTCGTGGCCCTGGTCGGGGTCATCGTCCTCGCGGCCTTGGCCATGGCCGCCGTACGCATCGTTCTGCGCAAGGCCATGCGTGTCGTGTTCGAAGAGGAAGTCGACAAAATCGGCGGCGCCGTGGCCGGATTCGTTCGAGCCGCCTTGTTCGTGGCCATCGTTTTTCTCGTTATGAACATGATCCCGCACGACGGCGTGAACCGGATCTTTGGCGAATCATCGTTTTTGGGGCGTATCGTTTCCCGCTATACGCCGATTCTCGAAGAAAGCATCGAGGAGGCCGCCGCAAAGGCGGAGGCCGACCATGAGTAAAATCATATCCAAAAACACCCTTGAAAACATTAGGGCGCGTGTGGATATCGCCGAGCTGATCGGGTCGTATATCGCTCTGAAACGCGCCGGCTCCAATTTCAAGGCGCTGTGCCCGTTTCACAAGGAAAAGACCCCGTCATTCCACGTCAATCCGCATCGACAGATTTTTCACTGTTTCGGGTGCGGCGCCGGTGGCGACATTTTTTCCTTTGTCATGCAGCACGAGGGCATGGCCTTTACCGACGCGGCCGCCATGCTGGCCGAGCGGGCCGGGGTCGTCCTCGATCTCGACGACGGCGGCGCCGATGACGGGCTCGACAAAAACGCGCTCTACCGGCTCAATGCCGATGCCGCCGCCTTCTATCATCGCACCTTGCTCGAAAGTCCGAGCGCGGCGACGGCGCGCGACTACCTGGCCAGCCGTCGGCTGAACCCGGAAACGATCGAAAATTTTCAGATCGGTTACGCGCCGCCCGGCTGGGACGCGGTCCTGAACGGTGCGCAGAAAAAGGGCTATTCCGTCGAGCAGCTCGAATCGGTCGGACTGATCCTGAAAAGCGAAAAAACGGGCCGTCCCGATCGCTATTACGACCGTTTCCGCGACCGGGTCATGTTCCCGATTTGCGACGAGCAGAACCGTGTCATCGGGTTCAGCGGCCGCACGCTGATCAAGGACGAGAAGGCCGCCAAGTACGTGAACAGTCCGGAAACGCCGCTTTTCAAGAAGAGCCGCGTTCTTTTCGCCTTGCACCGCGCGCGCCGCGCCATTCTGGATACCCGCGAAGCGCTGGTTTGCGAGGGGCAGATCGATGTGATCCGCTGCCATCAGGAAGGATTGACCGCCGCCGTGGCGTCGCAAGGTACGGCATTTACGGAGGACCATGCCCGTATTCTGCAGCGCTATGCCGACAGCATCTGTCTCGCGTTCGATCCCGACAAGGCTGGCCAGGAGGCCGCCATTCGCGCGGCTCGGGTCTTTTTCCAGGCCGGACTCGCCGTGCGCGTGGCCGCCTTGCCGGTCGGCGAGGACGCCGATTCCTTTATTCGCGAACACGGTTTGCCGGCCTTTCAACAGCACATCGGGCGCGCCCGGTCCGCGATCGGTTTTCAGGCGAAGATTCTGTCCGGAAGCGAGGACTTCGGTAGCGAGGTCGGGCTTATGCGCGCTTCCAAAAGCATGTTGGAAACCGTGGCCTGCAGCTCGGATGCCGTTCAGCGGGAAACACTGCTGCGGGAAGCCGCCGAAGTTCTCAATCTTCCCGTTCCAGCGCTACGCGAAAACCTCCGGCGCTTCATGGCGAAACAACAACGCGGCAATCGGCCGGAGGAGGAGAACAGCGACGGACAGGCGCAGAACATTGTCCGGCCCCGCGATGAAGTCGAGCTGTGCGAGCATGCCGTGCATGCCGCCGATCGGCCCGAGATCGTGGCCTTGATCGAACAGCGCCTGCCTTGGGACGCCCTGTCCGATTCCGCCTGTAAATCCGTGCTCGAGGCCGTCGTGGCGGCCGCGCGCGAACAGCGGCCTGTTCAGGAAACGCTGTTTGCGCGGTCCGATGCTTCCGGCGAATTTCAGCGTTTTTTTTCAGGTCTGCTGGCCAGTCCGCCCAAGGTGGTCGGGGCCGAATCGTCGCAACTGGATGCGGTCAGGGACTTGATTTTGTGCCTTTGGCGCAACAAGCTTAAGCGGGAACGGCAAGCCTTGTCCGGCGCCGATGCCGCCGAACGCCAAGCTCAGATCACCTACGACCTGTACCACTTGAAAAACTGGGACGACGGCCAGGATATCATCGACTTCGAGATCGCGCGCCGGGATGAAGCGAACACGGTGAAAGTAGAGAATGATCAGTGACCAGTCATCGTCTTATTGGGTCATCGAGTCTGGAAAGGCGAAAGAACCTCTATGGAACGAAGTGCATACCATGTCGTTGCCTGTTTTTGACAATGCCAAGCCCGGAACCTGTTTCTCCTGCGAGCGCTATATCGGGCCGGCGGATGTCTGTCCCTACTGCGGCGCCGATGCCGCGCGGGCGCCGGCGCTGCGGGCGCTGCGCTATGCCGCGCTGGTCTTGACCGTGGCCGGGCTGGCTTGGCTGTCCGTATCGGCTCGGCATCGCGAGCCCCCTGTTGTTGCGATCGGGCGCATTGCGGCCACGATGAATTTCGCCCGCATCCGCATTGTCGGAGAAGTCCAGCGCAATGCCTACGTATCGCCGCGTCGGGGCGAGCCGGACTATTTCTCCTTTGTTGTGGCCGACGATTCGGGCGAGGTGCGCGTGCAGGCCTGGCGCGACGTGGCCGCCGCTTTGGCTGCCGCCGATCGCGTACCGAGCCAAGGCGACCGCGTAGAGGTGGAAGGGCGCGTGCGAATATCGGCTCGGGGCGATCCGCGGCTGGCGCTCGATTCCGAACAGGATGTGCGCTTTCAGGAGGGTCCTGCGCCATGATGCCGACCGTTGCGCTGGCTGCCGCGGTCGGGGCCGGACTCGGCTCGCTGCTGGCCTGCATACCCGGGTTGCATGTGTACAACGCATTGGCGCTGTTCGTGGTGATGTTGACGCGCGGGTCGATTTCGGCCCCGGCCGAGATCGTCGTTCCGTTCGCTTGCGGACTGATCGTCGCTTTTTCCATGCTCAATACGTTGCCGTCCATTTTGGCGGCGGCGCCCGACGAAAGCGCGTTTTTCACCGTGTTGCCGGGCCAGAAGTATCTGGCGCAGGGACGCGGCTACGAAGCGTGCCTGATCACGGCATTGGGCGGCATGGGCGCGTTGCTGGTTCTGACGCTGCTGATCGGACCGCTGGTCCCGCGCTGGCTGCCTGCCGTCCGTGCCGTGTTCCGTCCGCACGGGCATTGGGTACTGTGGAGCGTGGTGGCTTTTATGCTCCTCTCCGAATGGCCCAAGCCGATGGGGATGCGTCAGCCCGGTTGGCGCGCGCTGGCCGCCGCCTGGCGTTCGCCCGGATTTGGCGTCTTGACCTTTCTGCTGTCCGGCTGGCTCGGGTTCATTGTCATCTACCGTTCGCCCGTGCCTGCGGAGATGGCGTTTCAGAATCTCATGCCCGCCTTCGCGGGTCTGTTCACGCTGCCTTGGCTGGTCGTAAACATCGTCAGCCGCGTTACGGTTCCACGTCAGCGAACTGACCCGGTCGTGCCTTCGTGGAGTTCCATTCTGCAAGGGACGGGCGCCGGACTGCTGGGCGGAAGCTTCGCCGTGTTCTTTCCTGTCGTGACCGCCGGGGTCGGCGGTTTGCTGGCCGGTCATGCGACCAGTCTGAGGGACGACCGCGCGTTTCTGGCTTCGCAGGGCGCGGCGAAGACGGTGTATATCGTCGGGGCTATGATGCTGCTGTTCGCGCCCGGCGCGCGCATGGTTCGAGGGGGTGGCGCCTGGATGGTGCAGGGCCTGGTCGAGACGGGCGGATACCGCGAATACGGCATGGCGCTCGCCGCGCTGGCGATCGGAGGGGCGGTCGCGCTTCTGCTGTTCAGCCCCTTGACCCGGCTGTTCATCGGGCTGTTGCATCGGGTCGGCTGCCGCGTTCTGTCCTGGGGCGCGCTAATCGCGGTGGTCGTCCTGGTCGGGGGCCTGACCGGAGGCGGCGGTCTAATTTTGATGATGACGGGCTTGGGGATCGGCTTGATCCCGCTGCTGTTCGGGGCGCGCCGCATGAACGGGCTGGGCGTGGTCATGCTGCCGCTGGCCTGCATCATGTCCGGCCACGGCCCCCGTGTCGCCGGTTGGCTGGGATTGCTGTAGCCCCTTATGGGCGACAACTGAACAATAGATTTTTTACTTTTTGAACATCGAACATTCAACATCGAACATCGAAATGGGGAATCTAGGAATGCCATTTTTAACAAGATAAGCCACCGGCGCTGCCGGTGACATCTGGCTTCGATGTTCAGTGTTCGATAAGGGAATAGAAGTATGCGCGTTTGTGCGCTAGTGGAGCGGCTCGGCTTCCCGAGCCGGATGACGCTGCCGCAAAAGATCGAGGACGACGACGAGGACGATTTCTTCACTGAGATCTTTACAAAGGGGGGCGCAACGCCTATCTTGTCCGCAACCATCGGTTCGAAACTGACGAAGGAGGGAGGATAGTATGCGAATACGTATCTTGTGCGGACTGACCGGGGTTGTCGCGGCGTGGGTTTTCATGACAGTTTCAGTTGCCGCGCCGCCGCATGCCGAACCGACGGACTGGCTCCAATTTCAAGGCCATTACCGGTTGCGACACTACCGGGATTTCGAGCGAAACAGCGCGCGGGATAACGTCAGCGAATGGCGCAACGATATACGGTTCGAAATTCGCACGCCCCCGCCGGGCGACCGGGGCGAGCAAATAGTGAGTGGTGTCGGCGGATGCGCATACCGCGCGCGCGGAAAATCGCGACTGGGGCTTCTGGTCGGAAGACGAACGTCTGGAGCTTTGGGAAGCCTATGTCCGGCTGCGGCGCGACGATTGGGATATGCGATTCGGCAAACAGCCGGTACGCTGGGGGCGCGCGGAGGACATCGGTCCAATCGACAATTTCACGCCCGAAAACCGTCGCGAATATTTGCGCTTCAATCGAGCGGCCCGCAAAATCCCCGTTTGGGCGCTGCAAGGCGTCTATACTGCCGCGCCGTTTTCGTACGAAGCGATCGTTCAACCGTCCTTCGAGCCTTCGCCTCTGGCGCCGTCCGGCTCGAACTGGCGTCCGCGACGGCTGGTCGCTTTGGATGAGGCCGGCTGGACCGTACGGGAAGACAAGCCTTCCGATGCTTCTGTCTGGGCGCAACGCGTACGCCATAGGACGGACGATTTCGAAGCGGGCGTCAGTCATGCCTATCATTACAATCAGACCCCGGCCCTGCGCATGCGTCCCGCCCAATCCGAAGTTCTGCTGGACTATCGGCGACAGCATACGTTTGGCGCGGATGTCGCCTTGTTGGAGAACGGCTCGGCATTATTCGCGGAAGGTGCGTATACCACGCGCGAACCTTTTGAAACAAACGATCCCGGCTCGACCGACCGCGTCGCGCTGCGGGATATCCTGTCGCTGGTTGTCGGGTTCGATCATGCGCTGGACGACGCCACACGCGTCGGCGTGCAGTGGGCGATGCGCAACATAGTCAATGACCGCTCGCAGCTCGTTGCCAATGCGTTCGAGCATGCTGTGCTCGGCCAAATTCGGCGAACTGTACCGGGCGAAAAATTGGAGTTAGGCGTTTCCGGTCGCTACTGGTTCGATCCGCACGGCTATATTCTGAGCCCTGAAATCGCCTTTCGGCTTCACGAGCGCATCCGTATTAGAGCCATGCTCGATTTGTATGGCGGCTCCCGCGACAGCGAACCGGGCCAATTCCGCGACAACGACCAATGGGGTCTGGAACTGACGGTGGTGTTTTAGGGTCAGCCTGGAATGGCGCTTAGTTAACGCCGTTTGGGACAGAATATGGCGATTGGCATTGTGAATCCTTGTATGTGAGTGTGTGGGTGTGGGAGTGTGTGGGTGCTTCTCGCCGATCCTAATCGCACTCTCTCAATCCCCAATCCCTGCGGAGCGCTTTTCCGTAGGTATCGACATACACAAGAGAAAGCTACCTCCGGTAGGATTA
>SLMC01000082.1 GCA_007133745.1 Kiritimatiellia bacterium | reverse complement strand
GCTCACGACCCCGACGGCGCCCTCGCCCGCTACGAGTGGTTCCCCGAAGGGTATGGCTACGGCAAAATCGACCCGCCGCTTTCCGCCTCGCATTCCGCGCGCGTCACCCACATATACGAACGTCCC
The DNA here is from genome assembly GCA_007133745.1 of Kiritimatiellia bacterium. Classification (GTDB taxonomy): domain Bacteria; phylum Verrucomicrobiota; class Kiritimatiellia; order UBA8416; family SLMC01; genus SLMC01. The sequence continues at coordinate 3,298 of SLMC01000082.1, read as the reverse complement.
CAGCGCTACCGGGCTCGCGTACAGGTCGAGGACAACCGCGGCGCGGTCGCGTACCGGGAAATCGAAATCAGAGTCGGTCCAGCGGGCGACCAGCCCTTGCGTGTCAATTGCGGACGCATCCTCCTTCCGTTCCACCCCTTGCAGGACGGACACTGCACGCCGGACCTGAACACGGTAGATTCGCAAGGCCGCGTCTGGCTGCACGACCAGAAGCACGTTTCGGGCGTTTGGGGCCGTACCGTGGTCAATGAAAACGTCTTCGGCTATCGGATCGGCCCGCTGCACGGAACAGACGACCCCGACCTCTTTCGGCATTTCGCGCTCGGCGGAATCTATCGGATCGATATCCCCGACGGCCCGTACATCGTACGGCTCGGCTTCGCCGACATGGACAACACCGAACCCGGCCAGCGTCTTATGGACATCGCCCTGAACGGCGTCGCATGGAAAACCGGATTCGACATTGTCGCCGCCACTGGCCCCCATACCGCCTACTTCATCGAAAAAAGGGTTGTCGTCGAAAACAATCGACTGGACATTCGCCTCACGCGCAACGCGGGCAGTCCCGACACGCCGCAGGGCGAACCGATTCTCAACTGCTTCGAAATCATCCCCGACCCCGCCGAACAGCTCCCAACCGACAACGATCCCGGGAAACGCGCTTTCCGCGACAACGGCGATCCGATTCTCTATCTGCTCTCGCCATCCGACCCCGACTCGGAAGCCGGGCGCCATCTCGAATTTTTCGCGCGCGTCGGCCACATGTATCGCGTCGAATACATCGACGATCTCATGGACGCCTTCGGATGGCGAACACTCGTTCACGCGGGAGCCACGTCGGACGCCTGGATACGCGTCCCCGATGCCCGGCATGCCCCGCGCCGATTTTACCGAATCGTACCGCTGCATGAACCCTAATCGGAAATTGCTCGCCCGATGGATACCATGGAACGATAGAATGAAGGAATCTTGACGGGCTAGGCAGAACCCAGCGCAGCTCGCCATGCGCTCGGCTTTTCGGCCAAGCCGGACTTGTCCAGCCACGCCGTATCCAAAACGGCATGCGCAACGTTTTTGGAGTCCGAGGCTTCATGGTCCAGCACATTGGCCACATGCACGGCCGCAAGTATCGGGAATCCGTCCGTCTTGCCGTTGTCGCGCGGCGCGCCGTGAAAAACCGCCGCCTCGACCACCGCATTCGAAAAACCCCAAAGCGCCAGCAAATAGGCGCCTATTTCCGAATGCGTAGCGCCCAGCGCCTCGCGCTCTGCAAGAGTGTTCAGCATGTTCTTCTCGGCAATCATCCGCTCGATATGGTCGTGAGCGTCCGGCAAATTCATGGCTATGATCAATTTCCCGATATCGTGAAACAAACCGGCAATATAGGCTTCTTCTACGGCTTCCTGACCCGCCTTCTCCATCAACGCGATTTCACGGACCGCCATCCCCGTATTTAGGCTGTGCGCCCATAGTTTCTTAACGAAGGCCGAGCGGGGATCCGTCTTGGATACGGACGAAAAAACATGCACAGCCAGCACCAGCGACTTCAAAAGGCTTGTCCCGAGAAGCGCGGCCGCCTGGGCGGGCCGCGACACATGCTCGCGCAATCCGAAAAACGCCGAATTGACCAATTGCAAGGTCTTCGCGCTCATCGCCACATCCTTCTCGATAATGCGGCCGATCGCTTCGGCGGACGTGTCCGGACGATTGACCTCCTCTTCCAGCTCACGATAAATGTCCGGCGCGCTCGGCAACGTATCCACCTTGGCAATAATCGGCCCCAACCCTTCGGCAGGCAGCATCTCGCGTAACGACAGCACGCCCCGCAGCCTTTTTGAAATGGTCATGACATCGCCGGGTTTCATGAAATATTGATGGGCCGACCCCACCGTGCTCAGCCCTTGATCGCGACTGGAGCGGCCGGACAACACCATGCGCATGGCACGCGGATACAGTTCGTGAACGATGTCCAGAAACTTCGCGCCGGACATGCCGGGCATGCTCATGTCGGAGACCACAATATCGAACGGCTGCTGCTCGAGAATTTTCAGCGCTTCGGCGCCGCTGGCCGCTTTGACCACTTGGCAGTCGAGCATCGTTCCGAAAATACGCTCCATGGCTATCAGCACCATGGGCTCGTCGTCCACCAGCAATATGCTACGCTTGTTCATGGCTTGAACTGACCTTTCAAAGACACAATTCGGTTGAAAACCGGCGCGCCGGGTCTTGATTCGACGGGGTCCGCGTAAAAATAGCCTTGTCGTTCGAACTGCAGGCGATCGCCCGGCTTGGCTTGCGCCAAACTCGGCTCGATCAAGGCATCGGCTTCGATTTTGGCGTCCGGATTCAGCGCATCCGTCCAATCGCGCCCGTCCCCCAAGTCGTCGGGCCGCTCTTCGGTGAAAAGACGATCGTAAAGACGCACCTTGGCGCGAACGGCATGCGCGGCGGATACCCAATGCAGGGTTCCGCGTACCTTGCGTCCGTCCGGCGCATGCCCGCCCCGCGTCTCGGGATCGTACGTGCAACGCAGCTCGACCACTCGACCGGTGACCGAATCCTTTATCGCTTCGCGACACGCGATGAAATAGCCGTAGCGCAAACGCACTTCACGGCCGGGCGCCAATCGGAAGAATTTTTTGGGCGGATCCTCCATGAAATCGCTGCGCTCCACATAGAGTTCCCTGGAAAACGGTACCGACCGCGTACCGGCGGCGGAGTCCTCGGGATTGTTGATCCCCTCCAGCGTTTCAACGCGGTCCTCGGGATAGTTTTCAATGACAACCTTGAGCGGGTCCAGCACGGCCATGGCGCGGGGCGCGGCGCGATTGAGTTCTTCGCGAATGCAGTGTTCCAGCAAAGCCGTATCGGTATAGCCGTCGAACTTGGTCACGCCGATTTTACGGCAGAACGTCCGGATCGACGACGGCGTATAGCCGCGCCGCCTCAACCCGCACAGCGTGGGCAATCGCGGGTCGTCCCATCCGTCCACCGCGCCGCTTTCCACCAGTTCCAGCAACTTGCGCTTGCTCATGACCGTATAGGTCAAATTCAGCCGGGCAAATTCGATCTGCTGCGGATGATGCAGATCCAGCGCGTCCAGTATCCAGTCGTAAAGCGGTCGATGCACCTCGAATTCCAGCGTGCAAACCGAATGCGTAATGCCCTCGAAGGAATCGGACAGACCATGCGCGAAATCGTACATCGGATAGACCACCCAGCGGGCGCCGGTCCGATGATGCTCGGCTTTCTTGATGCGATAGATCACCGGATCGCGCATGTGCAAATTGGGCGATGC
>SLMC01000080.1 GCA_007133745.1 Kiritimatiellia bacterium | reverse complement strand
TTGGCGAGAAAGAGGGGATAAGAGATAAGAGATAAGAGTGTACGAGTATGTGTACGAGTACGGATAAGAAAACCTGCGGCATGGCAACGGTCTGTTTGGGAACACCTTTTCGGATGGGGTCGAGCTAGGGGTTAGGGTCCCGTCCTGAAATAGGGTGTCAGTGTAAAGCGTTGACAAAAAAAACCCGAACGGCGATAGTATGCGCCGATTCAAGTAAACAGGGAAAGAGGGTGCTTATGGATATGGCTATGGAATTGCCTTTGTCTATGGACAAAAACATTGTTTTGATCGGAATGCCAGGGGCGGGTAAAAGCACGGTCGGCATCCTGCTGGCCAAAAGAACGGCTCGCGGTTTCGTGGATACCGACGTGCTGATCGAGATGCGGGAATGTCTTTTGCTTCAGGAAATCATCGAGAACAGCGATTACGCGAATCTGCGCCGTATCGAGCAGGAAGTCCTGCTCGATCTCAAGGTCAATCGCCATGTCGTGGCCACAGGCGGCAGCGCCGCCTACCATGAGCCGTCCATGCTGCATCTGAAGAAGAATAGCGTTGTGGTGTTTCTCGATGTTCCCTTCGAACAGATCGAGCGGCGCATTCGCAATTTCGATACGCGGGGCATTGCCTGCCCTCAATCAATGACGCTGCGCGACATTTACGATGAACGTTTGCCTCTGTATCAAAAATGGGCCGACTTGACCCTCGCGTGCGGGGACATGGACCACGAAAAGGTCGTCGAGGATCTGATCGGAGCGCTTGAGATTTAACACCGGGGCGCTGTCAAATTTGACAGAACGGTCTCGCCAGAAAGGAGGGACGATGACGCGTGTTCCTATGGAGAGATTGATCGAGTTTGGCGCCGAGGTGCTGACGGCGCGCGGCGTGGCGGACGATCGGGCCCGTATCGTCTCGGAGACCATTGTCGAGGCCGAAGCGTTTCGGCAGTCCACGCATGGCGTGGTTCAGTTCAGGTCCGTGTGCAGCGCCTTGGGCGTGTCCGCGGATGCGAAGGCCGATCCGCGTGTCGTGACGGATCGCGGGGCGATGGCCTTGATCGATGCGAACGGAAGCATTCCCATTCTCGCGATGAAATTGGCAAGAGAAATCGCCGTGCGCAAAGCGCGCGAATACGGAGTGGCCACGGCCATGGTCCGACATTCCGGCTGGATCGCCGCGCTGAGCACGCATCTGGCCGCCGTGGCGCGCGAGGGCCTGCTGGCCACCGCCTGGGCGCAATCGAGTTCCTGCAAAGACTGCGCACCATTCGGGGGAATCGACGCCTGCTTCAGCACCAACCCGATCGCGTTGGCTTTCCCGACCGACGAGGGGCCGGTGGTTGCCGATTTTTCCACCGCCTCCTTCTCCATGGGCGCAACGTCGGCCATGATCAAGAGGAACGAAAAAACCGAAACCCCCCGCTTCCTCGACAAGGACGGGATGTCTTCGCGCGATCCCGCCGTGATGAAGGATGGCGGCTCGATCATGTTTGCCGGATGCGAGGCCGAAGGCTACAAGGGCTATGCGCTTTCGCTGTTCAACGAGGCCTTGACCGCTGCCGCCGGCGGCAGCGCCAACAATCCCGACGTGCCGGGGAGCCAAAGCTTCGGGCTAACCGTTATCGACCCCGACCATTTCGCCGGAACGGAGTATTACCTCAAGGAAATGAAGCGCTTCATGACCCGGGTCCGAGCCTCGCGCGTGCGAGACGGCGTGGATCGCATCCGCTTTCCGGGCGAACGCGGATTCGCCGCGCTAGAGGACTGTCGCGCCCAAGGGGTGCCGCTCGACGACGAAAAGCTCGGTATGCTCAATCAATTGGCGGCCGAATGCGGCGTTGATCCGCTGAAGGCGGACTGATTCAAGCGGCGGTATCTTTTCCTGAACACTATAGCTTCGCAACAACGTATAAGGCGGGCTTCGCCCGCAACCCAAGTGTGTGGGTATGCGGGTTTGGGAGTATGTGAGTTTTCACCCACGCACTCACAAACAATCACGCCTCCAAAAACTCTTGTTATTTTCGGCATGACGGCGTGATTAAGGCGCTAAAACAGGCGCAAAAAGTTAAACACGTTTGCTCAAACAAACCAAGGCTCATGAAGAAAGGGACTCTAATGCACGGGAAAGATAAGGATACGATGCAAGCGGCAGATCGGACGATTCGCGAGTCGGTTGCGCAGCAGGCGGAGACACTGAAGGCGCTGGCCTTGAAGATTCATGCCCAGCCGGAATTGGGGTTCGAGGAGAAAAAGGCGTGTGCCTGGCAAACGGCGCTGCTGAAGCGCTGGTCGTTCGCCGTGCAGACGCCCTGGCTCGGCATGGATACGGCCTATCGCGCGGATTGGGGCGATGGCAACCCCGTATTTTGCATTATGGCCGAATACGATGCGTTGCCCGGCATCGGGCATGGCTGCGGCCATAACCTCATCTGCGCCGCCGCGCTCGGAGCAGGGTTCGCGTTGTCCCGCGCGCTGGCTGCGCAAAAACAGACGGGACGTGTGGTGGTGATGGGGACGCCCGCTGAAGAATCCAAGGGCGGCAAGGTCAAGCTGGTCGCGAATGGCGGCATGAAGGGCATCGATGCGGTGATGATGGCGCATCCGTCGTCGCGCACGGTGCCGGATACGGGGTCCACGGCCATTCAGCGTTTTCTGGTCGGATTCAAAGGGCAGTCGGCGCATGCCGCCGCTTCGCCGGAACTGGGCCGAAACGCGTTGGACGCGGTCATGGCCCTGTTTCACGGCGTCAACGCCTGGCGCCAGCAACTGCCGGAAACCAGCCGGATACACGGCATTGTCCTTGACGGCGGCGTGATGCCGAACATCATTCCCGATGCGGCTCGCTGCGGGTTCTACTTGCGTTCGCCGGATGATAGCGTTTTGCGGACGATGACCGCTCGATTCAGGAAAATGGTCAGAGGCGCCGCCCTCATGACGGATACCGAGGCGTCGATCGAGACCTGGCTGACGCCCTACAAGGCTCGTTGGCCCAACGCGACGATGAACCGCTTGTATATCGAAGCGGTCGATCAGCTCGGCATGAAGCCCCGACAGCCGGATCATCCGGGGCGCGGTTCGTCCGATTTCGGCGACGTATCGCAAAAGGCGCCGGGCGCGCATGTCTATTTCGGCATTTCGAAGAAGACGGTTCCGTGTCATTCGACGCAGTTTGCCGAAGCGGCTGGAAGCCGTTACGGGCTCGATCAAATGCTCAAGGCGGCCGAAGCCATGGCGCGCGTCGGCTATCGCTACTTGACCGAACCGGAAACGCGGCGCGCCGCGCGCCGCGATTTCCTGGCCGCCAAAAGGCCGTAAGGGGGCGCATCTGCGATTTGTTGCACCGACCCGCCCGCCGACCTTGTGTCGGTGGAGGAAAACGTTGAGAAAGAGAAATGCCGCCACAACACAAACTTTCTTCACCAACCGGCATAAAGCCGG
>SLMC01000025.1 GCA_007133745.1 Kiritimatiellia bacterium | reverse complement strand
CTGTGCGGGGGGTAGGCGTAGTGGTAGATGTGCTGGGCGGCGTCTGTTTCGCCGCATACGCATGCGCGGGGGTCGTAGGCGTAGGCGGTGAAAACGGACGACACGGAGGTCGTCCCTCCAGGCGGAAGGTCGCTGCTGACGGGACAAGGGGGAACGGCAGTGAAAAAGTCTGTAAACATTGGCGTATTGGACTTCGGAGCCCACCGCGTGCCGTTTCCGGCGTATCGGCGTTGCCCGTAGTCGTAGGTGGTGAAGGCGGCGGGGCTGTCGCCTGTGCCGGGGACGGTAGCCGGCTGGTAGTCGTAGACGGGGGAAACGGACGACACGGAGGTCGTCCCTCCAGGCGGAAGGTCGCTGCTGGCGGGCAGGCTCGACGGGGTAGGGTCGTAGGCGTAGGCGGGGTAGTGCGCCACGGGCGGGACGCCCGTGCCACGGGGACGAAACGCGGGCGGGACGCCCGTGCCACGGGGACGAAACGCGGGCGGGACGCCCGTGCCACGGGGACGAAACGCGCGCGGGACGCCCGTGCTGCGGGAGAGTAGAGCGTCGTAGGCGAAGAGGGTTACGGTTTCGGCTGTGTTCGAGAGGGTGAAGGTCAGGTGTTGGATGAGATGGCCGATGGATGAGAGTTGAAACTGGAAACGGGAAACTTGTAAATGGGGGCGCAGGGCAGGTAAACGGGGACGGACGGAGGCGCAGGGCAAGGTTTTCATGACAAATTACTGTACACAAAACACGAGCGAAGTCAAAACTTTATTCGAAAACATTAGCGGCGGCTTGTTTTCACACGGGTTAGGTCCATAATGAGAATTGCTGAAAGATTCGCGCTGCTGCTTGACATCTCCCTCTGTCTTTGGTAGCCATGTTTGCGTTATGAAATTGCCAGGATTCGACATTATCGACAAGATCGGCGAAGATCGGCTGACCGTGATATGGGAGGCCAATCAGACGTCGCTGAACCGGAATGTGGCGCTGAAAATCTTGCGGCCCGAGTTCGCCAAGGATGCCGATCAGATTCGCGAGTTCCTGGCCGAAGGCAAAATCATCGCCAAGCTCAAGCATCCGGGCATTATTCAAGTGTACGATGTGATCGAGAAAGACGGCGTCTGTTTCTTTGTCGTCGAGCATGTGTCGGGCTCGACATTGAGTAAAATTCTCGAGGCCGACAAGGTCATTCCGGCCAAGCGTGCCTTGAAGATGGCCCGGCAAATCGCAGAGGCGCTTAAGCATGCCTGGCAAGCGTCCCATTTGCTGCACCGCAACCTCAAGCCGGAGAATGTGTATGTGGATCATGACGACCATGTTCGCGTGGCGTTTTTCGGCCATTCCAAGGTGGCTACGCCTATGGAAAAAGGCTCGGGCGAGTCGGACGGCACTCTGGTGGGAACGCCCTATTACATGTCGCCGGAACAGGCTCGGTGTCAGGCCGATCTGGATGCGCGCACCGACATGTACAGTCTGGGCGCGGTTCTTTATCAGATGGTGACAGGGCGAGTTCCGTTCGAAGAGCATGATCCCATGACGGCAGCCGACAAGCAAATTGCCGATCAAATCCCGAATCCGAGAACCTTGAACCCTTCTCTGGCTCGCGGCGTGGGAACCTTGATCGAAGGACTCATGGTCAAGGATCGCAATTTCCGGCCGTCCAATTGGGACGGGGTCGTTGACGACATCAACAAGCTGCTGGCGGGCAAGCCGCTGATCAAGAAACTGCCGCCCGAAGCCGTCAGCACGGTCGAACCGGAACAGCGCGCTGCGCCTGTTTCGTCGCCCGCTTACAAGGCGACGACCGCGCAGCGGCGCAGCGGGCTGAGCATCCCCGCCTGGGTCCAGATTCCCGCTTGGGGCATGCTGGTAGCCTGGTGGTATATTCTCGCGCAGTTTATGATGGACTATTGGGCGCTTCCATGAACGCCGCCGAGGCCGAGAAGAAAATTCTCAGTTTGCGCGAAACCATTCGCAGGCATGACAGGCTTTATTACGTCGAGGCCGCTCCGGTCGTGTCCGACAGCGAATACGATCGGCTCATGAAAGCGCTGGAAACGCTGGAAGCGCGCTTTCCCGATCTTGCAACCCCCGACTCGCCGACCCAGCGCGTGGGCGGCGAACCGTTGAGCGATTTCCCGTCGGTCGTCCATGCGCAGCCGATGATGAGCCTGGCGAACACCTACAGCCGCGAAGACCTGATGGAGTTCGACGGGCGCCTCCGTAAATTGCTGGGCGACAAGCCTTTTTCCTATGTGGTGGAACCCAAGATCGACGGCGTGGCGGTCAGCGTGCGCTACGAGCACGGACATTTGGTTCAGGGCGCGACCCGTGGCGACGGCTTGAAGGGCGACGATATCACGGCCAACCTCAAGACGCTGCGTTCCATCCCGCTTGTTTTGTCAGTGCCGGACGGCGATCCGCCGCCAGTTTTCGAGGCGCGCGGCGAGGTGTTCATGTCCAAAGCGGGCTTTATACGGCTGAACGCCGAACGTGTCGAGGCGGGCGAGGCGCCGTTCGCCAACGCCCGTAACGCGGCCGCAGGCTCGTTGAAACAGCTCGACTCGCGCGTGGTGGCCCGGCGTCCGCTGTCGGTCGTGTTTTACGGGGTCGGCGAGACCGAAGGCTGGGGCGCCGAGACCCATATCGATCTGCTCGATGCGCTGGCGGCGCTGGGTCTGCCCGCGCCGCCGCGGCGCTGGCATGTGGCGACGATGGAAGAGATATTCCCCGTTCTGGATCAGCTCGGATCGGAACGGCACACGTTCGATTTCGACATGGATGGCGCGGTCGTCAAGGTGAACGAGCGTGGCTTGTACGATGCGCTCGGCGCGACCGCCAAGAGTCCGCGCTGGGCGATCGCCTACAAGTATCAGGCCGAACAGGCCGAGACGGCGGTGCGAGCCATCACGGTGCAGGTCGGGCGGACCGGCGTGCTGACTCCGGTTGCCGAACTTGAGCCGGTCGCCTTGGCCGGGTCGGTGGTGAGCCGGGCCACGTTGCATAACGCCGACGAAATTCGGCGACTCGATTTGCGCATCGGCGACCGGGTGTTTGTCGAGAAGGCAGGCGATGTCATTCCCGCCGTGGTCGCGGTCAATGTTCAGGCAAGGACGGGTTCCGAAAAGCCGTTTGTCATGCCGACCGTATGCCCGATTTGCGGTGGAGCGGCGGCGCGGCGCGAGGGCGAGGTGGCGCTACGGTGCGAAAACCTCCAGTGTTCCGCGCAAATCAAGCGCTGGATTCGTCATTTCGCGGCGCGCGGCGCGATGGACATCGAAGGCTTGGGCGATGCGCTTGTCGAGCAGTTGGTCGACGAGGGGCTTGTGCGCGATCCGGCGGATCTGTATGCCTTGACTCCGGAAAAATTGCTGGGACCCCAAAAAGGAGATCAGGCGCAGGGGTCGCTTTTCGAGGCGGACGATCCGGCCCATACGCCACGGGCCGCTCCGT
>SLMC01000441.1 GCA_007133745.1 Kiritimatiellia bacterium | reverse complement strand
GCCCTGTCATTCCGAGCTTGCGAGGAATCTCGTTTTGTGAAAGCCCATTGTTTAGCGGCGTTCCGCCCTGCCTGCCGGCAGGCAGGCGAGATCCCTCGACAAGCTCGGGATGACAACATGCACTGACGGCCCCTTTTCGGATGGGCTCGAGCTAGGGAGCGCGATTGGGATCGGCGACGGTAACTTTCCCGTTCTGCACCCATCGCTGTAACGCCCGCAATTACGCCATGAGTCCGGCCCGGTCGAGATAGCGATAGAGGGTGGCTCTGGACACGCCCAGCAATTTGGCGGCCTCGACCTTGTTGCCGTCGGCCCGGCGCATGGCGTCGCGAACGGCGCTGTCGTCCAGGCTCTTGCGGCGTCGGCCGAGCGGCGCGGCGGGCGAGCGCGCGACCGATCGGGAAAACGCGGGCGTGGCGGGCGGCAGGTGTTCGGGCAGAATGTTCGGCCCCTTGGCCTTGACCAGTGCGAACTGAATCCAGTTTTGCAATTCGCGCACATTGCCGGGCCAGTCGTGGGCCAGCATGACCTCGATCGCCTCGGAGGACAGGCTTGGCCCGTCGCTGCGTCCGGCATCGCGCAAAACCTGTTTCAGAATGTGTTCCGCCAGCAACGGGATATCGTTGCGGCGTTCGCGCAGCGGCGGCAGCACGATGGGCACGACGTTCAGCCGATAGTACAAATCTTCACGGAAGCGACCGTCGGCGATTTCGCGCGTCAAGTCCTTGTTGGTGGCGCTGACGATGCGCGCGGTCGTTCGCAAGGTGGTTTCGCCGCCGACCCGCTCGAAACGGCCTTCCTGCAGGACGCGCAGCAGCTTGACCTGCATGGGCAGGGAAATGTCGCCGATCTCGTCGAGAAAAATGGTGCCGCCGTCCGCCAGCTCGAAACGGCCTTTCTTGTCGCGCACCGCGCCGGTGAAGGCGCCTTTGACATGGCCGAACAATTCGCTTTCCAGGAGGGATTCCGGCAGTGCGCCGCAGTTGACCGGCACGAACATCTTGTCGGCGCGCGCGCCTTCGTTGTGTATGGCGGCGGCGACCAGTTCCTTGCCGGTGCCGCTTTCGCCCTGGATCAGGACCGGCACGGCGCTGTCCGCGACGGTTCGGATCATGTCGAAGACATCCCGCATGGCCTTGTCCCGGCTTACAATGCCGGCATAGGGGCGCATTTCGCCGACACGGCGTTCCAGATAGCGTTCGCGCGTAAGATCGCGAAAGGAAATCAGCATGCCGAGCGGCGGGCCGCTGGCCGAGCCGTTTCTCATGGCTTTGACCGTCATGGCCACGTCGCGATCCTCGCCCGATTTCGCGACCAGCCGCACCGTGCGTCTGACCGTATCGGGCAGCGGGTTGGGCGCGCCGTCGCAAAAGAGGCATTTTCCTCCGCAGAACTTGCCCGGGAAAACATCGTGGCAATCCTTGTCGATCACCTCTTCGCGCGTATAGCCGGTAATGGATTCGGCCGCTTTGTTGAAGAAGAAGATGCGCCGGTTCATGGTGTGCGCGACAATGCCGTCGGAAATGTTGTCGAGGATGGTGTTGGAGCAGAGTCTGGCCGCTTTCAGGGCTTTCACATAGCCGTGCTCGAACAAATCGGCGGTCAGGCGTTGCACGGTATCCCGCAAGCCGCGCCATGTCTCGAGCGCGGCCGTATCGGAATCGTCGGACGGCATGTCCAGATCGAGATGCCATTCGATGATTTCAGGGTGACCCGACAGACGGGCGCGGGTTTTGTCCGATAGCGCGTCCATGGCCACAACAATATCCGCTTCCGCCTGCATGGATTGCGGGTTGGGCGCGGGCGCGCAATCCAGGCCCGCTTCGCGCATAACCTGAACGGCCGACGGTCGCGCGGGTCCGGCCGGGATACCCGCGATCAGATCGATGCCCGGTTCCTGCCGGGCCCGAACGCAGGCTTCGGCCATGCGGACGGGCGACGGATCGGATTCGCAGATGAAAAGCAAGGAGGTCATTTCCCGGTCATGCTTAATCGAATCGGTTCCTCCCGTCAAGACGGAATCGGACATTCCGGTTGGTTCTCTCCAATCACAAGGCGGGCTGTCACCCGCAACCCAAGTGTGTGGGCATGTGGGTTTGGGAGTGTGTGAGGATGTGAGTGCGTGAGTTTGCGAGGATGAGAACGATCAACCCTGCCTGTCCAGTTCTCGCTTTCCCACCACACTCCCACACCCACATACAACGATTCTCAACGCCAATCGTCAAATTCGGTCCCAAACGGCGTTATCTAAGCGCCGTTCGGGGATGGGGGTGGTGAGATGCGCGAAGTCCTGGGGTGTTGCCCCAGGCTTTGTTGCGTCGGGCTTTCAGCCTGGGAAACAAAACGGAGATTGTTTTCCTCGTGACAATCGTGCCGTGTTCGCATAGGTTTCCAGGTTCAATCAAGACGCTGTCATCCATGGAATAATGGGATAGGGGAATGTTGGAATAATGATAGCAAGCCGAAACGGTGATTGCCACTGTCGAAAATTCTGCAACGCACTGTGCGAATGGAAGAAGAAAGACAAAGTGCCGTCCACTGGCTGTCAAAGCCTTCCAAGATTCCAATCTTCCATTATTCCATTATTCCATAATTCCATAATTCCATACGCTATGGGATGGTATTGCAATCAAGACAGCGGCGTCGGGTTAGGAATGGAGGAGACCATGAAAGAGGACTTGAGGATCGGGGTCATCGGCGCGGGCGGGCGGGGCGTTTTGGCGGCGCATGCGCATAAGCCCGGTCAAGGCGCGCGGCTGGTGGCCGGCGCGGATCTGAACGACGACGTCTTGAGCGCGTTTGCGAAGCGCTATGGCCCGGACGCTTGGACCACGCGCGACTACCGCGAATTGCTGGCGCGCGACGACATCGATGCCGTCCTGATCGCCACGCCGGACTATTGTCACGAGGAGCATGCCGTGGCCGCGCTCGAGGCGGGCAAGCATGTCTATCTCGAAAAACCCATGGCCATTACCCTGGCCGGCTGCGACCGTATTTTGCGCACGGCGCTCGATCGCAACCTGAAACTGTATCTCGGCCACAACATGCGACACATGGATTTCGTGCTGAAGATGAAGGCGCTGATCGACGGCGGCGCCATTGGCGAAGTCCGCGCCGGCTGGTGCCGGCACTTTTGCGGCTATGGCGGCGACGCCTATTTCAAGGATTGGCATGCCGAACGCCGGTATTCGACCGGGCTGCTCCTGCAAAAGGCCGCGCACGATATCGATGTGCTTCACTGGCTGTGCGGCGGATATTCGCGGCGGGTTCACGCCATGGGCAACTTGACCGTGTACAACCGGGTTGCGGACCGGCGCGCTCCGGACGAGACGCCCGATGCGGACTGGCATGTGCAGAACTGGCCACCGCTCAGCCAGAAGAAGCTCAATCCGATTATCGACGTGGAAGATTTGAGCATGATGCAAATGGAACTCGACAACG
>SLMC01000126.1 GCA_007133745.1 Kiritimatiellia bacterium | reverse complement strand
CCAACCCGCTTTCTTGCGCGCAGCGCTGTGGAGTGCGGCGAGTTCCTTGCCCTTCATAGCCTTGGCGGAGTAGGGTCGCCGCTGTTCATTGCGGGACTTGTCCCGCCTTTGTTCGCCGCGACAAGTCGCGGCATTGAAAGCGGCGAGAACTCGCCGCACTCCAAAGCGGCTTCGCCGCTAAAGAAACCTGTAATCCGGGGGCGTTGCCTGTCTGCCGTGCCGGCACAGGCAGGCCCCCGGCTCTGTTGCATAACCCTTTCAGGGTTGGCGTTCAATCATCTTTACGGAATGCGTCTTCACTTTGCTGTTCCACAGGCCGATACGGCGTTCGTTTCACGATCTGCCGTCGGCGCGACAACAAGATCGATCGGGTTCGGACGGGCGTCGGGTGCGGGCTCGATACCCAGCAGGCGGGCGGCGGTGGCGTGGAGCCGGTCCATGTCGATGGGCCCGATGTTTCGACCGCCCAGCGGTTCGGGATAGCGCTGGAAAAAGGCGACGGTCAGCATCTCCGGATTGTCATCGGCGCAATAGCTGTGCATGCCCAGCGGTTCGCCGACGTCCTGCGCGGATTGCGTGTCCTGTCGGATACGCCCGTTGAAGGTGTAGCCGCGCGGTAGAATCGCAACCAGATCGCCGGTACGGTGCGGGTGCCGATAGCGCCAGCGGGCGGGCAGATCGTCGCGCTCGTACACGGTGATGAAATCGTGCGCGCGCAGCCGGGTCAACAGGTCTGCGCGCATCGTGGCGCGGGCGTCGGGATCGTCGATTCGATTCAGGAACAGGTGTCCGATATGGCCGCCGGTCACGAGGCGCACGGGACTCCGGGCGGGGAGTCCGGCGCAGCGGCGCAAGTTGACGAGCGTGTGCACGGCGCTCATGCCGTGATCGCTGGTGACCCACAGGTACAGGATATCGTTAGGCCCGCGGCGCGCATGCCAGAGCGCCAGCATGCCCTGCTCGAACTTGGCCATCAATTGGTCGGCGACCGCCATGGCAGCCGCCGTCTCCTTGGCATCCGGTCCGTGCCGATGCCCGGCGTCGTCGGGTCCAATCCCGTAGCCCATCAGCAGCCGTACCGGTTCGGGGTCGTCGTGCTTGCGCCATGTGTCCAGCAAATGAAAAAGACGTTGGGTATCGTTCAGGTTGCGATCGAAAGACTCGTCGGCATAGCGGGCCCGATGCTTGCCGCGCTGCCGATGCGACAGGGGCCATCCGAACACGGCGGTCGTTACGCCTTGTCGCGTGGCCGTGGTCCAGATGGGCTCGGCTTCGAGCAGCCAGGGGAAGTTGGGGTACCCGTAGGATCGGTCGCGGCGGTTGTCGTAGAAGGCGTTGCCGGGAATGCCGTGTTTTTCGACCGGCGCGCCGGTGGCTTTCGTAACGTGCGCCGCAAAGGTCAAGCTGGGAAACAGCGGTTTGTGTTCTCTTGAATAGACGCCGTGTTCCGAGAGCCTGTCGAAAAACGGGGTGTCCGCCCGATCCAGATAGTCCGGGCGGACGCCGTCCAGGCTGATCCAGACCAAAGTGGTTCGGCCGGTCGTGGAGTCGGCCGCCGCCGGAATTGCGATGAGCGCGACAAAAACGACAAAAACATGCCAGGCAAATTTCATGGTTGAAACAGCCGAGTCAGATCCGGCGGCGGACGCAGGACTTTGCCGTCCGGGTTCATGCAGGCATGGTGCGTGCAGCCCTCGGCCAGCAGTGTTCCGTCGCGGTGGATGCGGTAATCGATTCGGATACGCGAACGATGGATGGACAGCGCGCTGACGACCGTGATCAGATCGTCGTAATGGGCGGGCTGCCGGTATCGGCATTGCACGTCCACGACCGGCAGCATGATGCCGCGCGCCTCCAGGTCCTTGTAGGGAAGGCCGGCGTCCCGCAGCAACGAGGAACGGGCCATCTCGAAATACACCAGATAGTTGGCGTAATAGACATGATTCATTTTGTCGACGTGGGCGTAGGGGACCCGCGTGGTAAATTCGAATTCGCGCATGCGTATTGCCCTCGTTGGTTTTGTCGAACGATCGCGCTTCCGCCCGATTAGTCGACCCGCAGCAGCTTGCCGATGCGGTCGTGGTCCGGCATGCCGCCGATCGTATGAGTCTGCAGAGGGTTGAATCCGCGGGCGGTGCGTCCTTCCGTGGTGATGAAGATCAGGTAGCGGTCCGCTTCGTCAAAATCGACGGGCGGCTGTCGGCACAGCCAATCCACGGCGGTGTCGCTGTAAAGTTCCGCTTGCCAGGGGCTCACGCCGACCGCGCGGGTCTTTTCCAGCTTTTTGCGCAGCACGACCAGCGGCGTAAAGGAGTCGTCTTTGCTCAGCACGATGACGGCATCGATGGACGGCGCGTTTTTGGCCTGAAGCGTTTTCCCTTCGCGGTGGGCCATGAACAGTTCCATCCATTCGGCTGCGGATCGCTTGAGAAGATAAGGCGATTTTTCCGGAGGCTTGCCCCGTGGATCGCCTTCCACAAGAACCATTTCGTCGGCATTGAATAGACGCGTGAAGCGATTGTGCCAAAGCGTGATTTCACGTTCCTTTTCCTTGATTTTTTCGGATCGGGCCTTGAAAATCCAGTTGAGTCCTGTGTTTTTGTCTGTCAGGAACAATTCGTCGCGTTCCGCGACGCCGCGCCGGTCGCCCGTGACGTCCCGAACCGTCCGCGGCAGAGACAGGACGGTGAATCCGAAGCGTCCGCTTTCCAGCTTGGGCGGCGTCTCCTTTTTGCCGCGCGCCGGTTTGGATTCCGGGGGCGGCCAGGGAGGCAGGCCCTCGACTTCGATCGGGCGGAAATGACCGTCCTCGTCCTTGTAGCCGTCGGCGGTGAGGGTCAGGCTTTCCGGATCGTACAGCCAGACCTTGCCGGTAGCGGTATCCAGTTTGAGCAAAACCGTTTGCCGACTCTGCCGCAGCTGGTTGTTGATGGTCGCGACTTCGCGCAAGCGGTAGGGCGCCCAGACGAAACGCCCCTCAGCCTGTCCGACGGCCGTGTCGGCGCGCCCGATCGGAAAGAGGCACAAAATCAGCCCTCCGAAAAGGATTGCCCGGCATCGGGTCCTCGGTATCGGATTTCCACGGAACGACAAGAGATGTGTTTTCATGGTCGGAAATATGCCATGAAACAGGGCGGGGTGTCAAGGTTGTGTTAACGAAGCACAGCAGGTTGGCAGGTCTCGGTGTTTTCGGGAGAGAGAATATCAATGGTTTCAGGTTTCGGGTTTCAGGTGTCAGAGTTTATATGCCGCGCGCCAATGCTTGTTCCGGCGTAGTTTCAAAACGAAGCCGAATGAGTTGTTTCCCTGAAACCTGAACCCTGATACCTGAACCCTGAAACCTGAACACAGAAATCTTTTTCTCCGACAAGAATAACTGGACAAAGCAAGGCATCGGTGGCATCCTGCGTTCCATGAAAACATCCTTCCCTGCCTATGTGTTCAGACGGTTTGCGGGATGCCTGGGCATT
>SLMC01000386.1 GCA_007133745.1 Kiritimatiellia bacterium | reverse complement strand
GGATCTTCGCCGGAGGCGGCATTGCCGTTGTCGTAGGTCAGTTGCAGACCCGGAATAGCCGCCCGCGCCTCGAGAAAATCCGAAGCCAGCACGAATGGACTACGGTCGCCCGGAAAGTTCTCGACGGTCAACACGATCCCCGCCGATTCGGCAAACCCGATCGCCTCCGACAGTCCGTCAATCCATGCCTTTCGCCGTGCCGCGCGGTCCAGTTCGTCGTGCGGCATGGTCGGAATCATGGCCACCGGCGCGCCCAGCACAACCGCCGCGTCTATGCCGCGTTTGGCCGCGTCCAGCCCCTGCCGCCGCTTCTCGGGATCGGCCGAAGGCAAATCGCCGCAGAAAAACGTGTGGCACACGATCGGGATGCCGAGATCGTCCGCCCGTTGGCGCCATTCCTCCGCAGGCGTGTCCTGCAACCCGACCACGTCCATGCCATCCATGTGCCGCGCAGTGAACGCCAGCATCCGATCCATATCGTAACGGTCCTTCTGCCTCGTGAACGTATAGGTCATTGTCGAATATTTCATGCGTCGCTCCTTTCCACCAGAGACCTTCTATTAAATTTCCGCTTTCATTTTTTTGTAAATCTTTTGACGGCGCCCGGCCCGGTCAAGTACAGAAACTCGATGTGTCAAGGCGCGGATTCGACATGCCCTGTCCCGCATTTCCACTGCGCATAGTCAGCGATCGACGCCTCGTAGGAAGGGGTTCTGACCGGCCCGCTTAACAACGGATCGGCGACCGATTCCATCCAGTCCCACAGCATCGCGTCGAGTCGGCGTTGCGTCTCGCCATGGTCCGGTTCTTCCGCCAGATTTACGAACTCGTTCGGATCGGCTTCCAAATCGAACAGTTCCAACCTGGGAATCACCCGCTTGTTCATCTGATCCTCGATGCGAACCGGTACGGCGAAATAGTCGTTGGCGTTGTCGAAATGGCGAATCAGCTTGTACCTGTCGGTTCGAACATAACGCGTTTGCATTTTGTGATACATCCCGAAAACGGCCTCGCGCACAGGGGCTGGTCCTTCTTCCCGAAGTGCCGCAGCCAGCGTGCGACCCTCCAGTTGACCGGAAACCTTCATCCCGGCCAGATCCAGCACGGTCGGCAAGGTGTCGACGTTGCTCGTCAAAAGATCGCATGAGCGTCCGCCCACCACTCCGCCCGCGGGCCAGCGCATGATCATCCCGATGGCGATCCCCGGATCGTAGAGGTGCCATTTCGCTCTCGGCATCTCGATTCCGTGATCGGTAGCGAAGACGACAAGCGTATTGCTTTCCAGCCCGCTTTCCCGCAGGGCATCTAGGATCGCGCCCACGGCGGCATCCGCCGCGCGAACCGCTCTCTGGTACCCAGCCATCGCCTCGCGCGACGAATCGGTATCGGCGAGGTACGGCGGAATTTCCACCCCCTTCTCGGTATCCGGCGCGAGGCCGTCGCGCAGAAAGGGGGTATGCGTTTCGGAAAACCCGATCTGCGCATAGAAGGGCTGCTGGCGCCCGGCCTCGTTGCGCAGAAAGGCCGCCACATTCTCGGCCACGCCCTCGGCATGAGGCGGACGCGGCTGGGCGCAATCGAACGCCAGACGTCCCAGATCGCCCGTCTCGTGTTGAACGCCAAAGAGCAAGGTACGATACCCGGCTCTTTTGAACCATTGGCTTGCATGCAAAACATCATCCTTCATTCGCCAACCGTACCCAGTCAAGTCCAGCAGCCCATGGCTCTGCGGATAAAGCCCCGTCAGTTGCGAACAGCGGCTGGCGCTGCAAATGGGTGCCGTACAAAAGGCGTTCGTGAACCGAACGCCCTCCGCGGCCAAACGGTTGATCGCGGGCGTATGCAGGGTTGGATGCCCGTAGCATCCGAAATGGCGCCCGGAATCGTGCGTCGTTATTTGAACGATGTTGGGCCTAGCCGACATGGCGCCTTTCCTTTCATCAAACCCGACTCCATTAGTTCCCGGGCTGTTTGTCAATGCCTTTCCTAATCGCATCCATCTGCCCGAACACTTTTTCGAACGCGTCCGCCACCTTTTTCGCCACATCGGTGCGATTCGGCGCGCGCAAAGGGACCGTCATGCCGAAATGACTTTCGCAATGCCGTTGCGCAACCGGATAGTTTTCGGGAATATATTCGACCCCGTCCCCCGCGCCTCGACAGCTCCAGGGACAGCCGCCGCCATAGGCGTTCTTGGCACGGAACACGGTCATCGCCGGCAGGATGAAACTCTGCCAAACCCCGACAGGCGCGCCTTCCTTCTGCAACGCCTTCATGACCGCGTCGCGCATTTTGGCGGGTTCGCCGCTCCAGCCCAGCGCGTCCATATCGAGCCGACACGTATAGTTGTACCACGTATGGGTATGCCCTTCAGGCTCCGTCGGCAGGATCAGGCCGGGAATGTCTTTCAGCCGCTCGTTCAGCACGGCTCCGTTCTCGCGCTGAATCTCGAAATAACGGTCCATCTTGGCCAGTTGCGCGCGCCCGAACGCCGCCGTCATGTCGTGTCCGCGATACATCCAGCCCAGCGCATAGGCGTGAAAATCGCGATTCTCGTGCGGCGTGCTCGTTTCCCCGAAACTCCACAGCTTCTTCGCGTCCTGAAGCATGGCCTCGTTGTCGGTCACGAACATGCCGCCCTCGCCCGTGCACAGGCACTTGTTCTGGTTGAAGCTGAACGCCGCGCAATCGCCCATCGTGCCGACCTTCTTTCCCTTGAACAGCGCGCCATGCGCCTGGCAGGCGTCCTCGATCACCTTGAGATTGCGCTTGCGGGCGACGGCCAGAACCTTGTCCATGTTGACGGCCAGTCCATGCAGATGAACAACGATAATCGCCTTCGTGCGCGGGGTGATGGCCGCCTCGATCTTATCCACGTCCATATTGATCGTATCGAAATCGAGATCGACAAAAATCGGGATGGCATTGTGGTGCAGGATGCAGGTCGCGCTCGACGACCAGGAATAGGATGTCACCAGCACATGATCGCCCGCGCCGACACCGGATGCGAAGAGGCCCATGTGCAGCGCCGCCGTGCCGCTATTTGTGAAAATGGCATAGCGGTTGCCGTTCCAGGCGGCGAACTCCTCCTGAAACGCCTTGCAGTTCGGCCCGCAAGCGTGATTCTCCCCGTACAGCGATTGCAGAACCAAATCCTTGTCGGTATCGTCGATCGGCGGCCATTTCTGTATGGATCCCTTCTCGATAACCGGCATTCCTCCGTGAATGGCAAGCTTTGTCATGATCGACCTCCCTTGTGTTTGCGTTCGATGCTACACATCCTCCAACGCAAACAATACTAGTAGCAGACGTCGAGGCTTATCAATGCGTAAAACATGCACTTTCTTGTCATTTCATGCCCTCGTTTGCGCTTAGGGTTCGCGCAAGAACAAAACTGGGCGCACATCATTTCTGGCGATAGGGCGCATACCATTTCTGGCGGTACGATAGCTCGAAAAGTATTGCGCCATG
>SLMC01000042.1 GCA_007133745.1 Kiritimatiellia bacterium | reverse complement strand
GCGCGCGCGGGTGTCGCATCGGGGGCGTTTGGTGCGGATAGCCGGGTTCGTGTCATGGTCAATACTCTCTTTGAGCCGCGATGCTGATATGCTGCGCGCCGCCCAGTTTGCATTCGTCGATCAAATCCACCAGCACGCCTGTTCGCGTCGCGGTATCCGCCATGAGGATGACGGGCAGGTCTTTCTCGCGCATCTGCCGGGCCACGATGCCGCGCACGCTGTTCAGACTGACTTGGCGGCCGCCATGCACGATATGGCCGTCGGCTGTCAACGCGAACATCAGACTGTTCTTCTCCAGGTCCTGCGCGGAGGCGGCTTGCGGTTTTTTCACCTCGACCCCGGTTTCCTCCACGAACACGGTGGTGACAATGAAAAAGATCAGCAGCAGAAAAACGCAATCGATCAGCGGAGACATGTTGACCTCCACCTTGCCGGTGCCGTTCTCGTCCATACTGTAAATCGGTTTCATGGGGTATCCAATTGAGCGAAGGCCAGAGACAAATGGGCTTGGCAGCGGGCGAAAAGCACGCGTACCTGACGCAAGGCGCGACGCAGCCGGGCTGCGCCCCATAGACCGGGAATCGCGATGGCAAGTCCGAACTGGGTGGTAATCAGCGCCTGGCTAATGCCCGAGGCCACTTGCGCGGAGGTGTCGCCCGCGGTATCCGATACCGCGCGAAAGGTTGCGATCATGCCGGCAACGGTGCCCAGCAACCCCAGCAGCGGCGCCAGGGTCGTCAAGGCGCTCAGGACCGTCAAGTCGCGACTCAGATGCCGATCGCAGGCGGCGATATGCTTTTCGAAAGCCTCGCCGGGCGAACGTCCTCTCGTAAAGGCGCTGGCGGCCGCTTGAGCCGCCTCGCGCAGCATGGCGGGGAAGCGCGCAAGCCGTTCGCCCAGCGTCTGCGGATCGCCTTGCCGCACCGCGGACTCGATCGCGACATCGCAGTCTTCGGGCAGGGTCAGCGCGGCGGCGATCTCGCGGCGCGCCCGAAAAAACAGCGTCCAAAGGGCCAGGCATACGCCGGCCAACGGAATCATGAGCAGGCCGCCCGCCTGCCAGTAGACAACCGGTTGCATCAGGATGTCTCGCATGATGCGTCCTTTTTCACGGTCAATTCGTTTACGAAGACTGTCATGCCATGTTCCATGGCCCCGACCATGGTCCTCACGCGCCGGGCAAACAGCGCATGCGCCAGCAGGGCGGGGATGGCAATGATCAGTCCGAACTCGGTCGTGACCAGCGCTTCGGATATGCCGCCGGACAGCAGCTTGGCATCGCCGGTCCCGAACACGGTGACCAGTTGAAACGTGCGCATGATGCCCGTGACCGTGCCGAGCAGGCCAAGCAAAGGCGCAATGCCGCCCAAAGCGGCGAGCGTACCCAGATGTTTTTCCAAATCCGGCATATGGCTCAACAGCCGTTCATGCAGGATTTCTTCAATATGTTCGCGCGGCGCATTACGGTATTGGATGCCGCTGCGCAACAAGGCGCCGAACGGAACGCCCATGGCTTCGGCCCGAGCGCGTGCCGCCTCGACATCGTCGTTGTTCAGATGGCGAAGCGCCTCGCGGATGCCGGTTTCGTCGCCGACTCTGAACCGCCTCATTTGCAGTGCCTTGATGACGATCAAAGCGAAGGCCGTTAGACCCAGCGCCAGAATCGGGATCATGACAATGCCGCCCTGCACAAGGTGTTCGACAAAGGATCGGCGCGCCGCGCTGATTTTAAGGGCGTCTCCCGACGTCGGATCGAGCGGCAGCAAGCCGGTTTGTCCGTTGAGTATGTCGGTCAGCGCGCTTTTTTGGGACGGCGACAGCATGGGTTCGATACCGGGCAGTGCGCTGCCGAGTCGCGAGACGATCCAGCCGGCCTGCTGGCCGTCGTTCGCGATGAAATAGGCGAGCGGTCCCCATTGCAAAAATGTTCCCGGATGTTCCAGGCCGTCCTTGTCCAGCGCCGCGCCCTCGAAGCGGCGGCCGCCCAGTCGCTCGCGATTCCATGTTTCGGCCAGATCCAGCGTCTGCCGGGCGGATTGGGGCAGGCGAGCGAAATCCTTCGGATCGGCCAGCAGAACATCGAGCGCATCGGTTCGTTCGGCCAAGGCCTGAATTTCCGCTGTACCGGCGCGTGTTTCCATGGCGCGCCGGTATTCCGAAAGCAAGGTATGGGCGAACAGGGCGGATTCTTCCGCCTGCCGCATGCGGGCACGGCGTTCGCGCTGCGCCTGTTCTCCGTACGCTTCGTCCGTGCGCAGTTTGCGAACGCGTTCGCGCAGCGTGGCAACCTCGTGCTCCAGTTTTCGGACCTTGTCGGCGACGGGCTGGCGCGTTTCGGAGACGTGGTCGCGCCACGCGTTCAGGTCCTCGACGGCTTGCTTCACATCGAGCCGAGCGGCTTCCATGGCGGCGATCAGGAGCGCGGACGACTCGGAGGACGGCTGAGTTTGCGCGCGAGTCGGTATCGGAGCGCTTAGGATCGCGCAAAGACAGACGACCCGCAGGGCGGTCGCGCGTTGTTCATGGGCCCTTCGATGTTTCATGCGTCGTCCCAAAAGGGTTGTCGTTTATTCGTTATGGCTTAGGCGCATCGGCAGAGTGACAAATTGCGCCTCGGCTTGCCGGTTGTGCACCTCGATGGCGCGGCGCACGGATTCCGCGAGTTTGGGGTCCGATTCCCAGATCCAGCCGCTGTCGGTCGGGTATCCTGTCGCAGCCCATTGGTTGTCGGTGGATACGGCGAAAGCGCGTGCCAGCCCGAGATACAAAACGTCCACTTCGCGTCGGGCCGTCGCATCTACGGGCAGCCGTTCCTTGACGGCATGGATACGGGCCTGAAGTTGCTCGATTTGAGCGTAAAGGGCCACTACGCGCTGTAGGCGCCGCAAGGTGTCCTCGCGGCGGGCGGCGGGCGGTTCCGCCGGAATCTCGCGGAATGCCTGGTCCATCTGTTCCGACAAGGGCGGGGGAATGCGTCGACGCCACTGTCGCAGTCGGGCTTCGGCCTGATCCAGCAACGGCGGCAGCGCCTCGATGGCGGTGTCCAGCATGGATTGTCGAGCCTGTTGCTCCGCCTGTTCCTTGTTCAAGCGGGTTTCCTGCTCGCTCAGGCGGTCCAATTCCTCTTGAAGCTGCGTTTTTTCGGTTTCAAGCAGTTCGGTTTCCGAACGCCATTGCTTCTCCTGCTCGGCCCATTCTCTCTTTTCCCGGGCTTGCGCGGAGCGAATTTGCACGTATTCCGACACGAGCGCTTCCAGCGTGGCTACGGACGGCAAAGCCGGTTCATCGGCGCGGACGTCGACGATCGGCGTCAGTCCGAGGCTAGCGCAAAAAATCAGAGTACGGAATTTCAAGACAAGCCTTTCATACCTTGTTCGCGTCATCTATATCCGGTTCTAATCTTGAATTTTGAGGGACCCCAGATTTTTTATAACATCACCTTTTCGGGCGAGATGTTTTCTTTATTTCGCTCCAAATGTTGTCAACG
>SLMC01000183.1 GCA_007133745.1 Kiritimatiellia bacterium | reverse complement strand
TCCGCTGCGTATCAACGGGCTGCATGCGCAGGGCGACTTCTATGTTCCGCTCGCCACTACGGAAGGCGCCATGATCGCCTCCTATCACCGGGGCGCCTATCTGATCAGCCAGTCCGGCGGCGCGGTCGCCATGTGTCTGGCCGAGTCCATCACGCGCACGCCCTGTTTTCATTTCAACGATGTACGCGAATCGGCGCGCTTCCTGGCATGGATGGTGGATCGCACGGACTCATTCCAGGCCATTGTGGACCAAACATCCCGTCACTGCCAATTCCAAGACGTGCACATGGCCGTCAACGGCAAGGAAGTCCACCTGATCTTCGAGTTCACGACCGGCGATGCGGCCGGTCAGAACATGATTACGGTGGCTACCGAAGCCATTTGCCGACGCATGATCGAGGAAGCGCCGATCAAGCCGGTGGACTGGCTGCTGGAAGGCAACCTGTCGGGCGACAAGAAAGCCACCATGATCGCCTTCACCTCGACCCGCGGCAAGATGGTCGTGGCCGAGGCCATCATTCCGCAACGTCTGGTCCAACGCATCTTGCACACGACACCGAATCGACTGGTGCAAACGGCGAATGTTTCGCTGCGCGGCGGCGTGCAAAGCGGATCGATCGGCGCGCAAGGCCATTACGCCAACGCGCTGGCGGCCCTGTTTCTGGCCTGCGGCCAGGACGTCGCCTGCGTGGCGGAGTCCTCGGTGGGCATGACGACCATGGATTTGACGCCGACCGGCGACCTGTATGTCTCGGTGAACTTGCCGAATCTGATGGTTGGAACCGTAGGCGGCGGCACGCATCTGCCGACCGCGCGCGAATGCCTTGCAATGCTCGGTTGTCGCGGCGAGGGGACGGCACGCAAATTCGCGGAAATCTGCGCCGTTACCGCCATGGCAGGCGAAATTTCGATCATGGGCGCCATGGCGGCCGGCGAATTCGGCAAAGCGCATGCCACGTATCGGCACAAGCCGGGAAAGAGCGACTGACCATGGAAGACCGCATCGCCAACCGTGCCCGTTTCGATCTGATCCGCTACGCCAACTGCTGGGAAGACGCCGACATTCTCTGCGAGGCTTTGCAACCCGCGCCGGGCAAGCGCATGCTGTCCATCGCCTCGTCCGGCGACAACGCGCTGGCGCTGCTGGCCGAAGGCGCCGAGGTCGTGGCGGCCGACCTGAGCCCGGCGCAACTGGCCTGCACCGAACTGCGCTGCGCCGGCTTCCGCCACTTGACACGGGACGATCTGCTGGGCTTTCTGGGCGTGCGCCCCATGCCGAACCGGCAAGCCGTCTATGAAACCTTGCGGAACGATCTTTCGCCCGCCGCCCAGGCTTTCTGGGCCGAACACGGCGCCGCGATCGAAGCCGGCTGCATCCATGCCGGCAAGTTCGAAGCCTATTTCCGTCTCTTCCGCACTCGCGTCTTGCCTTGGATTCATTCGCGCCGAACCCGGGCGGAACTGCTGGCTCCGAAATCGGCGGACGCGCAGCGCAGCTTCTATCGCGCGCGCTGGAACAACCTGCGCTGGCGCGCGTGTTTCAAGCTGTTCTTCAGTCGCGCCATGATGGGACGGTTCGGACGCGATCCCGAATTCTTCCGCTATGTCGAAGGCCGCGTGTCGGATCGCATTCTTGATCGCGCCCGCCACGGGCTCTCGGAAATCCCGACCCGCAGCAATCCGTATCTTACGTATATCTTCACCGGCACATTTGCCGAACAGGCCCTGCCCCGCTACCTGCGCGCGGAACATTTCGAGGCCATTCGCGACGGACTGGACCGGCTGCGCCTGCACCACGGCCCGGTCGACGAAGCCGCCGAGCGCTATGCCGACGGCGGATGGGACGGCTTCAATTTGTCGGACATTTTCGAATACGTCAACGAGGCGGCAACCGCCTCGCTCTACGGCCGACTGCTGACGCACGCGAATGCGGGCGCGCGTCTGGCCTATTGGAACATGCTGGCGCCGCGCCGCCGGCCGCCCGCGCATGCGCAGCGGGTCCGGTCGCTGGACACCCTGTCCGAACGCTTGTTTCTGCGCGACAAGGCGTTCTTTTACAGCGCGTTTGTCGTGGACGAGGTGCAGCCATGATCGTCACGCACGACGGCCTGGGCGCCCTGCTTCTGGGCGGGGTGTTCATGATCGTTCTGATCGCCGCCGAAGCGTGGGCGCGGATCGGCCGCCCACATCCGGAATGGACCCGCAAGCTTGTGCATGTCGGCGGCGGCCTGATCTGCCTGGGCTTCCCCTTCTTTGTGCGCTCGCCCTGGATCGTACTGGGTCTATCGGTCACGCTGTCCGGCGTCTTCGCGCTCGGCGCCCGGACGGGCCAACTGCGCTCGCTGCACAGGGTGGCACGTCGCTCGCGCGGAGCGGAATACTATCCGCTGGCCGTAACGCTGGTGTTCCTCATGGCCCAGAGCCGACCCTGGCTGTACGTGGCGTCCATCATGACCCTGGCCGTGGCCGATGCCGCCGCGGCGCTGGTGGGTTCGTCCTACGGACGCATCCGTTACGAAGTTGACGGCTCCAGCAAAAGCGTGGAAGGCTCGCTCGCGTTTTTCATGATGGCGTTCTGGGTCATTCACGTCCCCTTGCTGCTGATGACCGATCTGCCGCGCGAAACCTGCTTGCTGGCCGCCGCGCTGGTCGCCTTGCTGGTGACCGGGTTCGAGGCCGTCTCGCTCGGCGGCTTGGACAACCTGTTCGTGCCGATCGGGGTCTGCGCGATTCTGGCGCGGATCACGACCAAGCCTGTCCCCGAAATCGTCTTCCAGTTGGGCAGTCTGCTGGCGCTGCTGGTTGCCGGCGCGGCGCTGATACGGCGCACACGCGCGTTCAATACGGGCGCGACCTTGACGTTCGTGCTATTCGCCTACGGCGCCTGGTCGCTGGGCTCCCCGCACTGGGCTGTGCCGATTCTGCTGGGCTTGGTTTTGTATACCCTGATCCGAATGCGCTGGACTGCGGCAGGCAGCGGACAGGTGCGGGTGCGCATTCTCTTTCGAGCGCTGGTCGTCCCATTGGTTCTGCTGGTCCTGGCCAACGCCACGCAATCGTCCGCGCGCCTGTTCGCGCCCTTTGTGGCGGCCTGGGCCACGGCCTGCGCGCTGGCCGCAGGCAAGCAGGCGGTGTTCTGTCGCGCCATGGACAAGGGGTTGCGGTGCGCCCTGTTCGCTGGTCTGGCTGCGGTCGGCGCCGTGATTTTGCCGACCTGGGGTCTTGTCCGAACAGCCGCGTGGCCTCTGATTCTGGCCCTCTCGGGCGCGGTGGTCGGCGCCGCTCTTGTCCGCCTGCCGTTTCTGAACACGCAGGATGCCAATGAACAGGATCGCCTGTGGACAGCCGCCGATCTGGCCGTCACCTGCGCGGCAGCCCTGGCCGTTGTTCTCCTGCAAAAACTGCCCGCCATCGGGGTTTGGCAGCCGGCCCGCTTCAGCTTCCCGGACGGATTCATCTGAGGCGGCGGCAGGATGAGGGAAGACTGAAGACAGCCTGCGGG
>SLMC01000363.1 GCA_007133745.1 Kiritimatiellia bacterium | reverse complement strand
TTGTCCTGGCTGCTCGCCTTGGGGCGTACGGGCGCGCCGCCGGTTCTGGCGTTCCTGGGCTGGGTTTCGCTTGCGCTCTACTGCGCGCTCTATACCGGCGTGTTTCTTTTGCTGACTTCGCATCTGATCGCAACACTCGGGGTGTCCGGCAAATCGCAGTTTCGCAGCCTTCCGCCGCTTCGCAGGGCGAGACAGTCATTACTCCTGATTTTGATCCCGTTGGCATGGATTGGCACGGAATACGGGCGTTCGGTCCTTTTCACCGGCTTTCCATGGAACGCGCTGGGCATCAGTCAATACCGCCACGCGGGGCTGATTCAAATCGCGGAATGGGGCGGAGTCTATGCCGTATCCGGTTTGATTATGCTGGTGAATGTCGGGCTGACCGCGACGCTTTTAAGGTTCGTCGATACGTATTTCATGAAAAGGCCCTCGAAATTTCATCCGGAGCTCATGATCGTACTGCTGGCTTTGCTCCTGTGTCTCGTGCGGGGCGCTCGAACGGCGCGCGAACAGTCGCGAATCGGCGTGGACGAGACCCGGATCACGGTGCGGCTGATTCAACCCAACATTCCCCAGGTGAAAAAATGGCCGGAAACCTTTGCCGAGACGATTTACGACAGTTTGCGCGAAAAAACGGAATTGGCGCTGATGGGAGTTGCGCCCCATTTGATCGTGTGGCCGGAGACGGCTTTGCCGCATCTGGTGGAAAACGATCCGCGCGCGGCGTCGTTTACGCGAGACCTGGCCTCGCGCGGTTCGCCTTTGCTGGTCGGCTCCATGGAATTGGGCGAGCAGGACGAGGCGCCGGTTCTTTTGAAATCCGGGCCCGACGGCGAAACGCGGCTGGTTGACGACCGGGGCCGGGCTTGGATTCCGCGCTATTACAACACCGCGTTTCTGTTCGACGGTCGCGGCGAATTGGCGGGCCGCTACCGCAAACGGCATTTGGTGCCGTTTGGCGAGTATTTGCCGTTCGACAAGAAGATCGCTTTCATGCGGCGCCTGGCCCCGCTCGGGTTCAGTTGCGACGCGGGCGACGCTCCCGTGGTCTTTCGGCTTCCGCCTGTTTTAGACCGAGCGGACGGATCCGACCGATCAGTCGGATCGGACGATTTGAAAGAGACGAACCCGAAAGACGAGGCCATTCCCCACGTCAAAGGGCCGGAACGGGCAGTGGCGTTTTCGGCCCTGATTTGTTTCGAGGATGTCTTTGCCTACGTGGCGCGGGATGCGGTGCGGGCCGGCGCGCGGTTCCTGGTGAACCAGACCAACGACGCCTGGTTCGACGGAACCAGCGCGTCGGTTCAGCATCTGTCGCATGCCGTGTTCCGTTGCGTCGAGAATCGCGTGCCCATGGCGCGCTCGGCCAACACCGGCGTGACCGGATTCATCGACCGCGCGGGCCGTTTGGACGAGGCGACTCGGGATATGGTTCAGGCGGGCACGACGGCTCAAACGCAATATCGCACGGAACAAGTGCGCGTGCCGGGCCCCGACATGCCGTTGACCTTCTACACGCGTTACGGCGACCGTTTCTTCGCGCAGCCCGCCGCTTTGGCTACGGCGCTGGGCCTGATCGCGCTGGGCGCGCGGCGTCGTTTCCGCCGGGAAAAAGCTCTGTAAGGCACCCTCGATTTTACCGGCGGCGGCTTAACCCGTATGGCTCTACAAGGCCCCGGCCAGGCGGGCGCCCGCCTGGCCGAGCGGATTTTATTCCGATGCGATGGCGATGTTTTTGCGGTCTTTAATTGCGTCAGTTTTTTTCGGAATCGCGATTTTCAACCGACCTTTCTTGAATTTGGCCTTGGCCTTTTCGGCGTCGATGTCCGCCGGAAGCGGCACCACCCGATGGAAGCTTCCGTAGCTGCATTCGATCCGATGCCATTCGCCGTCCTTATTCTCGTGTTCTTCCCGTTTTTCGCCCTTGACGACCAGCAGGTTGTTTTCCAGCTCGACCTGAACGTCCTTTTCGTCCAGGCCCGGCAGCTCGGCCACCACCGTTACCTCCTTGTCGGTCTCGGAGATGTCCACCTGCGGGTTGAACCGGCCCGCGCCCAGTCCCCCGCGTTCCGGGAACAGGCCGCCCGGCCACCGCGACCGCTTCATGGGCGCGCCGAACGAATTGAAGAACTCGTCGAACAGGTTGTTGATCTCCCGTTGAAAGGAGACCAGGTTCCCGTCGTCCAGCCGACGGGCGGGATAGCGCTCTTTCCGTCGGCTCGGTAGCAAGTCTCTGATAGCCATGATTTCATCCCTCCTTTCTATTCAACCAATCGTTGTTAGAGCTTTAATCTGACGCCTCTGCGCCATGAAAAACAAGCATTTGAGGCGTGATTGTTAGCGAGCATGCAAGTGTGCGGGCAAGAACTCACACACTTCCAAACCCACATACCCACATACTTGGGTTGCGGGCGATAGCCCGCCTTACGATTCCACGGCGATTTCGATCTTGCGGCTTTTAGCTTCCTCGCGCTTGGGCAGCGTCAGACGCAAGACCCCGTGTTTCATGCGGGCCTTTACGGAGCCGGTGTCGATTTCGTCCGACAGCTCGAACACGCGCCGATAGCCGCTCGCCTGACATTCGGCCCTGGCCAGCGCATGACCGACCGGCACATCCAGGGCCACTTGGCCCTCGATCGTCAGCACGCGGTTTTCGACAGTCACGTTCAGCGACTTGTCGTCCACGCCCGGCATATCCACATCCATGACCAGACTTTCGTCGCTCTCGTAGATATCGACGGGCGGAACATAGACGCGACCCCAGTCCCGGTTCGGCGCTGCCTCGACCGGCGTGTCGCCTGTCCTCTTTTCCACTTGTTTTTCTGCTTTTTGTTTGTTCTCGCTCATGGTTCATCCCTCCTTTCGGAAGGTTCGACCTTCCGTGTTCCCGATTGCGTGTCGCAATCCGATGATTTCAGTTGACCTCCAGAGCTACTCGCCTCGGGCGGTCGGCTTCGGCGCGGGGAATCCGAACTCGCAGTACGCCGTTGCGGTATGCGGCCTTGACCTTGGCCGTTTCCGCCCGGTAGGGCAGGTTCAGACTGCGCGCGAATTCGCCGAAGAAACGCTCGCGACTATGGTAGGTTCTTTCCCGTGCGTCTTCCGGCAGCATCCGTTTCCCTTTAACCGTCAACACCGTTCCGTCGATCGACAAATCGACATCCTTCGGGTCCACTCCGGGCGCTTCGACATCCACCACGATTTCGTCGTCCGACGCCCATACCTTAACGGGCGGATACTCTCGCGCCACCGAACGGACGCCACGATCCGAAAACAGGCGGTTGAAGCTCTCCTGCATCCCCATCAGATCGTCGAACACTGTCAACGGATCACCCATTCTGTCCAGTAGAAATGCCATCTCAACACCTCCCTTCATTAGTTGTTGTACCACTTTCAATTTCTGTTGCAGCATAAGCAATGCCAAGCAAATGAAAATCGTGAAATATTACGCAAACACTTATTGTTAAGTATATTATGTTTTTAACAATAATCTTTTTAAATAAG
>SLMC01000405.1 GCA_007133745.1 Kiritimatiellia bacterium | reverse complement strand
GAGGACAGATGTCAGAAGTCAGAAATTAAGAAACTGACCTCCGACCTCTGTCCTCTGACCTCTTGGCCTGGATTACCGTGAAATGCCTCGCTAATTTTTCTTGTTTTTTACAGCAGAACGGTTTGATTAAGGCACTAAAGCGCCATTAAAGGGGGCCGGATATGTTTGTATTGCGCGAGAAGAAAGATGAAATCGAGTTTGGCCACGGCATCCGGCTGACTGATCTGGGCGGATTGGCCAACATGAACGCGCTGTTCTGGCGTACGCCGGCGGGGACCGTTTCGCCGATGCACGACCATCCGGAGGAACAGTTCGGCTATCTGCTTAAGGGCGTATTTGAAGTCATGATCGGCGCGGAGAAAGCAATCCTTAAGCCGGGCGATGCCTATCATATTCCCGGCGGCGTCCCGCATCAATTTCGGGTTGTTGAAGACACGGAGGCTATCGATGTTTTCAGTCCGAAGCGTCCCGTGCCCGAGCCAATCCAGTAGGCTTTACGGGTAGAAGCCGTGTCATACCGGGTTTCCGGTCGGCCCGCCAACGGCCAAGAATGCATAGGCCAAGCGAAAAAGGGGGAATCATGAACAAAGGCAGGGTTGCCATGGCGGTCGGGGTGTCCGTTGTTTCCCTGTTGGCCGGTTGGACGGCACGCGGCCGGTTCGGCCGGACAGACTCGGCCGCGCCGGCCGCCGCTTCGGCTATGCCGCGCATGGCCCCTCCGCTTGTGACGGTGCAGACGGTGCGGTTGGCGCCGCTTCCGGCGGTGACCGAAATTGTCGCGCGCATCGAGCCGGTTCAGACGGCGCATATCCGCGCGGAAGTTTCCGGCGCCATCGCCGAGGTTCATTTCGAGGAGGGCGCGCGCGTGGAACAGGGCGCGTTGCTGTTCACGATCGAGCCGGATCAGTATCGGGCGACGGTTGCGGCTCGCGAAGCGGAGCTTGACCGGGCGAACGCGGAGCTTGAACGCGCGCGTCTCTATGCGCGTCGGCTGAAGGACGCGGATGCGCGCAGCATTTCCCGTACCGCCCTGGAAACGGCCGAAAGCGATCTGTTGCGCGCCGAGGCGGGCGTTAAACTGGCGCGCGCCAATCTGGACCTGGCCCGGATCGCCCTGAACCGCACCGAAATCCGGGCGCCGATCGGCGGCCGGATCGGCGCGGCCCAGGCCACCCGCGGCAATGTGGCGGGGCCCGCGTCGGGCCCGTTGGCGCACATCGTGCAAACGGACCCCGTCCGGATCAGGTTCTCGCTGGCCGACCGCGACTTTCTCGGTCAACGTCGCCATGCGCATGCCGACGACAGCGGCGCTCCGCTCGCGCGCGTCCGGTTGCCGGACGGCGCCGTGCTCCCGACGGTCGGCCGACTGGATTTCATCGACAACCTCATGAATCCCGATACCGGCTCCATCGCCGTCCGCTATCGGTTCGAGAATCCGGACGAACAGCTTGTGCCCGGCGGGCATGCGACGATTCTTCTCGAAAAACCTGATCGCGAAGACGGCATCGCCGTTCCGCAGAAGGCGGTGCTGGCCGATGCGCAAGGGGCCTACGTGTTGACCGTGGCGCCGAACAATGTCGTGGCTGTCGCGCGTATCGCGACCGGCGCGCAAATCGGGCCGGATGTCGTTGTTCGGTTCGGTCTGAAGCCGGGCGACCGCGTGATTGTGGACGGGGTCCAAAAGGCGTATCCCGGCTTTCCTGTGCAGGCGACTTCTCTCGAGGACAGCGAATGATTTCGCGCATTTTCATTGATCGGCCCCGCCTGGCCGGCGTCATATCCATTGTGCTGGTTTTGGCGGGCGCGCTGTCGTTTCGGGCGCTGCCCGTGACCCAGTATCCGCAAGTCACCCCGCCCCAGATCGTCGTGCAGGCCGCCTATCCGGGCGCCGGCGCCGAAACGCTGGCGGATACGGTGGCCGGCCCGATCGAAGACGCGGTCAATGGCGTGGACGACATGCTCTATATGGCGTCCACGTCGGACAGTTCCGGACTCTATGTGCTGACGGTGACCTTTGCCGTGGGCACGGATTCGGACATGGCTCAGGTCAAGGTGCAGAACCGCGTGTCCCAGGCCATGCCGATGTTGCCTGCCGAGGTGGTGCAGCAGGGCGTCACCGTGCGGCCGCGCTCGTCCGATACGCTCGGGTTCGTCGTGCTCCGTTCGCCGGGCAAGAGCCGCGACGCGCTGTTTATGAGCGATTACGCCGCGCGAATCGTCAAGCCGGCTCTCGAACGCATTCCGGGCGTGAGCGGCGCGCAGGTGTTCGGGTCCAAGTACAGCATGCGCGTCTGGACGGATGCCGACCGGATGGCGACCTTGGGCTTGACCGCGCGGGACGTGGCCCAGGCCATTCGCGCGCAGAACGTGCAGGCCTCCCTCGGCTCGGTCGGCTCCGCGCCCGGCGACGGAATCGTGCAAACCACCTTCACGCTCAAGGCGGAGGGGCGTCTTAACGAACCGGCCGATTTCGAACGGATCGTGGTGCGTGCCGATGCCGACGGCTCGGTCGTGTTCCTGAAGGACGTGGCGCGGATCGAAAAAGGCACGGAAAATTATATGTACCGTGCCCGTTACAACGGCGAGCCTTCCGTCGCCATCGGCGTGAGCCGTTTCGCCGATTCCAACGCGCTGGACGCGATGAGCGGACTGCGCGACGAGCTGGAGACGCTACGGCAGCAGTTTCCGTCCGATATGGAAGCGCTGCTGCCTTACGATTCCACCGAGTTCGTGCGCTCCAGCATCCGCGAAATCCTGATGACGCTGCTGCTGACCTTCGCGCTGGTCGTGGCGGTCTGCTATCTGTTTCTGCAGGATTGGCGCGCCACATTGGTTCCGGCCCTGACAATTCCCGTTTCGCTCTGCGCGACCTTCGCCGTGCTGGCCGCCTTCGGCTACAGCGTCAATACGCTGACGCTGTTCGGACTGGTCCTCGCCATCGGGCTGGTGGTGGACGATGCCATTGTAGTGGTGGAACGGGTCCTCGACCTGATGCAAACGGAAGGGCTCGACGCGAAGGCGGCCACCCGCAAGGCAATGGAACAGGTCAGCGGCGCGGTCGTCGCCACCACGCTGGTGCTGCTGGCCATTTTCGTGCCGATCGGATTCGCGGGCGGGATCACCGGAAAAATTTATCAGCAATTCGCGGTGTCCATCTCGGCGGCCGTGTTTTTTTCCACAGTCAACGCGTTGACGCTCAGTCCCGCCGTGTGCGCAACGCTGTTGCGAACGGTCGAACCCAAGCGGCGCGGCCCGCTGCGCTGGTTCAATATCGGACTGGATCGCGTACGTACCCGCTATGTGGCGATTTCAACCGGACTGGCTCGACGCCGGCTCGCAACGGCGCTGCTGTTGCTGATTGTGCTTGGGGGCGCCTGGCGCATGGTCGCCACACGTTCGACCGCCTTTCTGCCCGACGAGGATCAAGGCGTCATTTTCGGGTCCATGCAACTTCCCGAAGGCGCCACGCAAGCGCGAACCGAAGCGCTTTTGCAGGAGGCGATCGGTCCGTT
>SLMC01000066.1 GCA_007133745.1 Kiritimatiellia bacterium | reverse complement strand
TTCGAAGAAGAAACCGATCCGTTCCAAACGCCGCTGTCTGCTCACTCGCTGATTCCAGGGCAGGAGACCCTGGAGCAGCTCCGAGCCGGTTTGCAGGAGGCGCGCGACCTTTACCTGAAAAAACAGGGCGATCTCGATGCCAAAGCGGAAGAAGTTAAACAGCAGCAGGCCCTGATCGCCGAACTCAAAAAGGAAATGGAAGCGCTGCGCGGCGAATTGGAAAACAAAGTCGTCTCCCTGGAAACCGGCGAACAGGCCAACTTGAAAGCCCTGGCCGACGTTTATTCCCGCATGGATCCGGCCAGCGCCTCTACCCTGCTGATGGAGATGAAACCGGAACGGTCCGCCCGCGTCTTGAGGCTGATCGGCGACCGTCAAGCGGCGGCCATTTTGAACGAAACCATCGCCCAGGGCGACCGTGGCGCCAAAGTTGCTGCTGAATGGTCGGACATCATTCGCCGCATGCAAAGCGCGAGCGGGAAATAATCGGCAGTACGGTGGCAACACAAAGGAGCTTATGGCCTTTCAAGGATTAACGCCCAGTGTGCAAGATGCGAGCCGTTGCGATCGTTCGCCCGCTGTGTTCGGCTTTTCCGCATCGGAATGGAAGCGCGGTTCAAGCGGCTTCCCCGAGTTTGGCGCCCTGGATAAAAACGCCTTCGCGCAAGCCTTTCAGCAGGCGGGTCGGCGTGAATCGCAGGCTTTTCAGGCGCGCGAAGCCCGACCGGATCATCGGGGAGCGGCGCAGAAGTTCGAACGGAAAGACCGGTCGGCGACCGCATTCGATGCGGCGGACCGACCGAGTCGCGAGCCGATTGTTCGCGCGCGGAACGACGAAGCAAAGAGTGGCCTTCGCGAGCAGGAGCGGCAGGAATCGGACGAGGCAGACCGCTCGAACGAAACGGCGGCTGCCGAAGATACCGGCGAAATCTGCCGTGCGGAAGGGAATATTTTTCCGGTCCATGCGCTGCGCGACACAGGCGAAGACAAAACGGAAACCCCGATTCAGGACGACAGCCATGCGGATGAGACTGCTTCGGATACCCCCGCCGAAATGCCGCAGGATCATCAGTACACAGGCGAGCCCGACTCCTCTTTGATCTCGGTCGATCCGGAAGCGACGCCCGACATGGCCTCGTCGCCGAATCCGGACGATAGGGCGATGGCCACGGAGACGGATGCGGGGCTCAAGCCGACTGATTCGGCCCCGAACACCGAGCCGGCGCCGTTGCCGTTACCGAAAGAGGCGGCCAATGCGCAACAGGAAGATGTTCCTGAAACCCAGCCACTGGCCGCCGGTTTGGCCAAGCCGGAGATCGCTGAATCTTCGGACGCGCTCGCCACGGATGCGAAGACCGTAGAAGCCGAAACGGATTTGCAAGCGAAACAGGAAGCCCCTGTTCCCGCTTTGGCGCACGGCATGTCCGAAACGCTTTCGAGTCGTTCGGATCAAGATGCGCACGCGCCGGTAGCCGAAGCGGTTTCGCAAGCGAAACCGCAAGAGCCCCCCCCCGCCACGACTCACGACGTCCTTCCTGAAGTTTTGACGCAACGGCAGAGCGGGACGCGCGACACAGAGTTTTCCATGCGCGCAAAACCGGACGTTTCCGAGGGCGCCGAGACCGGGGCCGAGCAGAAACCCGAGCCGTTCGGATCCGGTTCGGACTCCATGAATAACGATTCGTTTTCGCAGACGAACCAGGGCGGGGTTGCGGCGGACGCCATGCTTGCCGGCGCGGCCCGTCATGATGCGGATGCGACGCGGTCTGCGGACACCCGGCAATTTTCGGAAATGGCCGGGGTGGACGAATGGACGAAAGGGGTTGACGGACGCGCCGATCGCGCACCCGCGTCGGATGCTTCGACCCTGTTTCCCGAGACGGCGGCACGCGTGGCGCAGCTTCAGTCTCTGGTCGCGCGATTCGGGCATTGGGTTGCCGGCGCCTTGTCGGCCCGCGGCAATACCATGAACATCCATCTGTCGCCCGCATCCTTGGGGCGCTTAACGTTGCATTGTCGCGAGGAACAGGGCCGTTTAACCGTGGACATCGCCGCCGAAACCCGCGAGGCGCGCAACTATCTGACGCAGCACGAGGCGGAAATCCGGGCCGTGGTGCAGAACAGCGGGTTTCGCATGACGCATTTCGATGTGCATGCCCAAGGCGACGGAAGCGGCCGCCGACCAATGTACGACCCGGAACATCCGGGACAGGCCGACAACTCGGGGCGCTTGGCGCGTCGCGCAGCGAACGCCGAAGCCTGGACCGAAACCGAATTGAATGCGCCCGCAGCCCGAACCATGGAGCCCGGCCGCATGTGGTGGGTAGCGTAGGCGCGTCGCGCCATTAAACATGAACACTAATGCGAAGAGCGTGGTCATTGCCGTCCTTGAAGTCCTTGCCGTCCTTTAAACGGCACGCGATCTCCGAGGCCAAGAACTACGGACTGAAAACAGGAGTGTGAACGATGGACATCACGATGATTGAGGGCATGGAACAGACGTCGCCGGATAAGCAGGGGCCGGCTGGCGGATTTCTGGGCAAGGACGAGTTCCTTTTGCTGCTGACAACTCAAATGCGGCATCAGGATCCTCTGGAACCGATGGACAGCACGGCCATGATCGCTCAACTGGCCCAGTTCAGTTCGCTGGAGCAAATGCAAAATCTGAACGAATCCTTCTCGGAAGGACGTCGCGAAGAGGGCTTGATCCAATCCATGCTGCTGGAAGGACAGACGTTGAACTTGACCCTCGACAGCGGGCGAGAGGTGTACGGCGCGGTGGACCGCGTCTCCTGGATTAAAAACGAAGGGTTGACCTTGAATATCGCGGGCGAACTGGTGCCGTTGCGCAAAGTCGCGAGCATGAGCCTGGCCGAACCGTTGCCGGTCGCCGAGGAAGGCGAAACAACGGATGGAGGCTAGACCTGGAAGCAGCGAGATGTTCAACGTCAACGAAGTCAATAAGGTCAACAGGGTCATCGGGTTGTAGGGAAGCGAAGCCGGAGTTTAAGTAAAAAAGGGAGGGAAAATCATGTTACAGTCCATGTTTAGCGGTATTTCGGGGTTGCGTTCGCATCAGCGGCGCATGGATGTGATCGGCAACGACATCGCCAACGTCAACACGCCGGGCTACAAGGAAAGCGCGGTGACGTTCAAGGAGGCATACGTGACCACATTGCGCGCGCCGGCGCCGGGCACGCCGGGCCAGCAGGTGGGCCTGGGCGTTCAGGTGGGCGGCATCACCAAGAACTTCCGCGGCGGCATTCTGATGGAAACGGGCCAGGCCACCAATATGGCCGCGTCCGGCGAAGGCTTCTTCATGGTCGCCGAACGCGGCGCGCCGGCCGAAAACAACTTCTTCACGCGCGCCGGCGATTTCCAGCTCGACGTCTACGACGATGGCGGCGGACCCGAAACCTTCCTGATCAACCCGGACGGCATGCGGCTGCGTGGCGTGCTGGGCGGGGCCGTCGATCTCTCGGGCATGACCGAGGCCGATCTTGTCGATATTACCTTG